>JACMMZ010000201.1 GCA_014378775.1 Pseudobdellovibrionaceae bacterium | reverse complement strand
ATCGGAACTGCGTTCTCGTCGTGACCCCAGTTTGAAATCAAAATTAACTAAGACTAAATTTTTAGAAACTCCGATTATTTCAGCCAACATGGATACCGTGACCGAAGCTAAAATGGCCATCGCGATGAATCAGTTAGGCGGCCTAGGCATCATTCACCGCTTTATGAACGTCGAACAACAAGTTCTGCATATCCGAGAAGTTTTCGAGAGCGGAGCAAAAATTATTTCGGCCAGCATCGGGGTCAACGCCGATTTTAAAGAAAGAGCCGCCGCTTTAATTGAAGCCGGAGTCAATGTGATGACGATTGATATCGCGCACGGGCATTCAGTCCAAATGATGGAAACTTTAAAATGGCTCAAAGATAAATATTCAGATCTTGAAGTCATCGCCGGAAATCTGGCATCGCCGGAAGCGGCGATTGATTTAATCGAAGCCGGAGCCGACGCCATCAAAGTGGGAATCGGTCCCGGATCGATGTGCACCACCAGAATTATTACCGGCTGCGGAGTTCCGCAACTCACCGCCATCGCACTTTGTGCCGAAGTCGCGAACCGTTACGGCGTTCCAGTGATTGCGGACGGAGGTATTCGCACCAGCGGAGATATGGTGAAGGCCTTCGCCGCCGGAGCTGATACCATTATGCTGGGATCGATGTTATCCGGCACGATTGAAACTCCGGGGGATATCGTGAACGGAAAAAAACAATACCGCGGGATGGCCTCTAAAAAAGCCCAGATCTCATGGCGCGGTGATATGCCTTTGGGAATGGCGCCTGAAGGGGAATCCACATATGTCGCGGTCAAAGGACATGTCAGTGATGTATTGCAAGAATTAATGGGTGGAATTCGCAGTGGGATGACCTACGTCAACGCGCAAACCATTTCCGAGATGAAAAATAATACTTTGTTCATGGAGATGACTCCGAATGGGATTTCCGAATCGAAAGCGCACGGAGTTTAAAGATGATATTTGATCCCCGCCCCATTGGAGTTTTTGATTCAGGTATTGGCGGTCTTACGGTTTTACGCGAGCTCTTATTGGCTTTTCCTTATGAAACATTTATCTACTTAGGCGATACCGCACGCTTACCCTACGGATCTAAATCGGGAAACACCGTCAGAAAATATTCCGAGCAAAATTTAAAATTTCTACTTTCACGCAATGTAAAAGCCATTGTGGTGGCGTGCAATACGGCCTCGACCCAAATTAATGAAGATTTCTATGAAGGACTTCCGGTTTACAACGTGATAGATCCGGGATCTCATTTAGCCGCACTGACGACAAAAAATAATAACGTCGGTATTTTGGCCACCCGAGCCACGGTCAAAGCCAACAGTTACGAGCAAAAAATAAAGATGCAAAACCCATTGATCAACGTTTTCAGTGTGCCTTGTCCTTTGTTTGTGTCGCTGGCCGAAGAGGGCTGGCATGATGACGTCATCACCGAGCAAGTCGCTGAGCGCTATTTAAGTGATTTAAAAAATAAAAATATCGATACGGTCGTTTTAGCTTGTACGCATTACCCTTTACTTAAAAAACCGATTCAAAAAGTTTTAGGCCCATCGGTCAATTTAATTGATTCGGGCGTGGCCATCAGTCTTATTCTTAAAATTGATTTCGAAAAAGAAAAAGTAAAGCGGACCGATCAAAAAAATGCACCCGATCAATTATTGATTTGTTTAACCGACACAGGTCTACAATTTGAAAATTTATCGACTCAGCTGTTAGCGGATCACACCAAAAGTAAAATTATTTTTGAAACTGTTTCGGTTATTTAATCCAGGTAAATGTCTTTCACAATCGGTTGTAAATTATAATTAGACGCCATCGATTTTGTATAGGCTCCGGCATCGGCAATAGCGACAAAATCACCTTCGTGTAAAATATTTAATTCAATATCAGCATGGAATACATCTGACGATTCACACAACGGCCCCACCACCATATAGGAATGTTTCCCTGCCCGGAGCTTCAAGGGATAAATTTGATGATAGGCCTGATACAGCATCGGTCGCAAAAGATTATTCATCCCCACATCTAAAATCAAAATCGTTTTATTTTTAGTTTTCTTGATGTACTGAACCTGCGCCACCATGACCGCCGAGCGCGCCACCATAAACCTGCCGATTTCGACCAAAAAATAATCCGGCATGTCTGATAAGGTTTCTTCGTAAATTTGACGAAGCTGAGTCCAGCGTTCATAATCATTTGCAGTATTATGATCTCGGTAATTGAGGCCTAAACCCCCGCCCAGATCGAATCGATCAACCGAAGAAAATCGACTTTTGATGTCTTTGTATATCGGTTTCATTTTAGAAACAGCTTCGCGGAAAATCGAAGTGTCCATGACCTGGGATCCAATATGAAAGCTGATTGATTTCAAAATAACGTATTTCGAATCTTCAAGTAAGGTTTCGACCTCGGAAAGATCCCGCGTGTTCAATCCGAATTTCGAATCTTCCAATGCGGTGGCAATATTCGGGTGAGTCTTGGCATCCACTTCCGGATTCAGCCTAAGGCCGATATGAAGCTTTTTTTCCATTTGATTGGATATTTTAACAATTCGTTTCAATTCAGAAATACTTTCCACATTCAGCTGGTAAATTTGATTTTCTATGGCGAAGCGGATTTCTTTTTCTGTTTTACCTACGCCCGAAAAAAGGATGTCTTGCGGTTTGAAACCGCATCGAAGCGCCAACTGGATTTCACCTAAAGATACCACATCTACGCCGCATCCATTTTTTTGAATCAGCTTCAAAATGGTTTCGTCATAATTAGATTTAACGGCAAAATGCAGTTGACCCAGATTTTTCCATTCTTTCACCCAATTGATTCTTTCTTGAACTAATTCGCTCGAATGTAAAAGCAGGGGCTGATCGTAATTTTTGACTGCAACGTGATCGAATAACGCATGACCATTAAAGATCAGTGAATCGTGTTGGTAATGAAAAAGCTCGCGCGATTTTGTGGACATTTCACTCATTCTAGCCAATCATGAGATCAAATGAAAACGTTTAATTTTTTTAAATTTGGTCACACATCCTTAGGTCTTCCCATTCATGGCTACCGCTGGAATCACGAAAATAATTCCCTTATCAAAGTTCTCGTTTTGGGTGGTGTTCACGGCGATGAACCGGAAGGCATTGTGGCCGCGCGCGGGCTGATCGAAAACTTAAGAAACGACTTTAACTTAAATCTGAACTTGACTGTAGTTCCTGAATTTAATCCTGAAGGGATGTTGCTAAAGACGCGTGGAAATTCGAACAAAGTTGATTTGAATCGAAATCTTCCCACCAAGGATTGGTCCCCGGTTGCGGCCTCAGAACGCTACTTTCCAGGGCCGAAGGCGATGAGTGAAATTGAAAATTCATTTCTCGTCGACTGGATTCAACGTGAGAAACCAGACGTTATTTATTCTTTGCATTCCTGGAAGCCGATGTTGAACACCAATGGTGATCTTCCCGAAGCCGCAGTCATTTCAAAAATAACGGGCTATGTGATCGAACCCGATATCGGCTATCCCACGCCGGGATCTTTAGGAACTTTTGGCAGCGTCGAAAATAAGATCCCGACTTTGACCTATGAAATTGAACGAGACATTCGTTTCGATCAAATTATTCAAATCCACGTGCCGGCCTTACTGGCTGGATTAAAAATCAGTGAAACCCGCAGGAAAAAATTATGATACATGAATTCATTCCCCAATTGTTTGACCAATCTCAAGTCGCTGGATTTCAATTTTCGGAAATAGACAAAGCTTCCATCCAAGAAGTGATCGCAGATCTTGATCAAGGAATGATTCGAGTTTGTCAAAAACAAGCCGATGGTTCTTGGTTGACGCACGAATGGATTAAAAAAGCGATTTTACTGTATTTTAAAATCTCGGTGAATAAATCGATCGAGCTATCTAAGGATATTAATTTTTTCGACAAAGTCCCCGTAAAAAGATGGACCGGCTCCGAGGGCGTACGTGTTGTTCCTTTGGCGATGGCGCGCTTTGGCTCCTTCATTGAATCCGGCGCAATACTGATGCCGTCTTATATTAATATCGGAGCCTTTGTCGGATCAGGAACAATGGTTGATACCTGGGCCACGGTAGGATCTTGTGCTCAAGTGGGAAAAAACGTTCACTTGTCAGGTGGAGTAGGCTTGGGCGGCGTACTAGAGCCCGTGCAGGCTCAGCCAGTGATCATAGAGGATGATTGTTTTATCGGAAGTCGATGCATCGTTGTCGAAGGCGTTCATTTGGAAACAGGAGTCGTGTTAGGAGCCGGAGTAACCTTGACGGCTTCGACTAAAATTATTGATGTGACCGGAACAACTCCAAAAATTTATAAGGGCCGAGTTCCTAAAAATTCTGTGGTTATCCCCGGATTTGAAACCAAAAATTATCCTGCAGGAGCCTACGGAGTGCCGGCAGCTTTGATCATTGGTGAAAGAAAAGAATCCACTAATAAAAAGACCTCATTAAATGAGGCCTTACGTGATTTTAATTTATCCGTTTGAGTGATTTGTATCCGAAGGCTTTTTCTTGCGGGATTCGGATAAACCTTGAGTTAAACCGTCAACAAACTGACTGACAACATTTTGTACGATGTTGGTCTCAGGCACCCGAGGCGTCGGTTGTGGAGCCGCCTGAGGCTGAATTAAATTTAATTTTTCATCAATAAAAATGGCTTTTAAACCTACAACGGCCACTACAATAACGATCACAAAAAATGCGATCTTGATTTCGGTGGCGTACATCAAGGTACTAATATAAGTCTGCAGTAAATTCAGCAGCCCAATCAATGAATAAGACAAAGCGACGGTACAAATCAAGCCGCCGAAGAATTTCATCAAAATTTTTGTCACTTGGACTTGAACGATTTTCTGAATCTGTTCCTGGGTCATTTGAAACTTATCACCCAAGGCTTGGCCCGATTGATATTTAAAAAACTCTAAAGCCAGCGGTAATAAAAATGAAAACATAATCTAATCCTGTCTGCTTTTCTTAAAAATAAGGGTTAATAAACTTCCCACGATGACCCCAGCCGCACTGGCCACGATCACACTTTGGATGGGATTTTCTTTAACGAATTTTTTACCGGCTTCAATGTAGTTTTCGGATTCGGCCGTAATCTGGCCGATTTTTTTTCCGGCTTCGTGCGTGTACTGTCCAAGATTTTCACCTACATCACGCATTTTATATTTAATATCGTCCGACATTGAAACTCCTTATATTTAACTTTTTTGCTTAAGCAAGATCGCAGGCTGAATCTGTAATGTTGACCTTGAAGGTAAATAACAGCCCAGGATTGCTAAAAGAGTTGATACCACGAGAACTAGGCCCGCGAAACGTAAATCAACATAGGCTGGAATATTTGCATCGTAATAAATGTGCGGCAAGAGCTCTAAGGGATGTTTTTCTAGATAATAGCTTATGCTAAGTCCCAAAAATGTCCCAATCCCAATAGCCGATAATGAGATCCATAAACCCATTTGCATAAATAACAGTAAAGTTTTTCGGTTAGACAGGCCTAACGTTTTTAAAATAGCAATATCACTTTGCTTCTGCGACATGATCAGAGCCAGCACCGTTAAAATCGAAGTTGAAGCAACCAGCCCAGCTAAGCCTAAGAAAATTCCGATCATAGTTTTTTCCATCAACAAGGCAAAAAATAAACTAGAGTTTTTTTCTTTCCAACTTTCGACGCTTTTAAATGAATTTTTTTTCAAATCTGTTACAGCTTCATCCAAATCGTCTGGATTGTTCAACCAAAAATGATACCCAGATACTTTAGACAAACTGGCACGAAATGATTTAAGCGAAGTTTCACGATTAAAGAACAGGGCATTGGAATCTAAATCCGGAAGATCGGAAGTCACAATTTTTTTGATCGTGACCTTTTCAAAAAGAGGCCGTTCAGTTTGACTTAAAAGCAAGGTTTCAATCGGAATCAAAGTGACTTGATCTCCTTCCAGTAATCCTAAATTTCTCGCGATATCCACGCCAATGGCGATTTCACCCTCATTTAATTCTGACGAAGAATCTTCATCGAAAACCAAAGAACTTTTATTTTTTTTTCTGAGCGCAATTAATTTATCCGTCCAAAATTTAAAATCTGATTGTTTATAACCTACGGCGCTGGCTCCGCGGAATTGCCCGTCGGCGGTGCGGACAATTAAATCATAGGAATCAAAGCGTAAGCCCTGATACAATGAATTTTCGGGTAATTCTATCTCGTGAGAGTCTTTGAAAGTGGCTGTAATATTTGGATCCAAAACAATGATACGACTTTGGATGCTTTTATTCATGCCGTTCATTACAAACAAAACAATTAAAAAAACGGTAACACTTAATAAAATGGCGAAAAACGAAAGAAATGAAATTCGGCGCATCAGCGATCCAGAGCGCGGAGATAAGACGAGTCGTTTAAGAAAAAAAAGACTTAAGGATTTTTCCATCATGCGACTTTAAGTGTCGCTGAAAGAATTTTAAAACGCCAACTAAAAATGGCTGACTTTTTTCGAGTTAATCTCTTCATCGATATAGATTAAACCGTCTTCTAAAAAAATGCGGTTATGCCCGATATGACGCATGGCTGTCGGATGATGATTGCTCATAAAAATATGTCGTAAAAATCCACGGCGCTGTTGAATTTGGATAAAGTCCAAAAAACACAACCACTGAGATTCATCAAGCCCTGAAGCCGGATCTTCTAATACCAGCACTTGGCGATCCGAAGCCGCCGATTTAATCAAGTAAGCTAATTTTTGAAAGCTGTAGGCTAAACCTTTTAAGGGCTGGCTTTCTTTTTCCGTCAGGTCAAAATAATCGATGACGAAATCAAATTGCTCTCGACCTAAATCAGCTAAAAGTACCGATTCAAAAGTTTCTTTATGTCCTGCTCGAAATGATTCAAAATAACAGCCCATACTCACGCGGGGGTCGAAAACTCCATCACTTAGATCAAATACACTTTCATCATTCCACAAAACTTTCCCCCCAGCCAATTCGGCCCGTCCGGCCAATAATTTTAAAAACATGGTGGCGTTGTGGTGATTTGAAGACTCAATTAGAAGCACTTCGTCGGTGGGTAAACTGTAATCCACGGATTGTAAAATCGGATCGTGATCTTCCGAAATCTTCAAAGTGACGTTTTCTAATTTGATTTCGTTAACTTCAGTTTGGGAATGATTTTTGTCCATGCTTATGTCTCGGACGAATGAGACTTTCCCTTAAATATTAATGTACTCGGCTAGACCAACGATGGAGTAAAACAAGGACTTAACCACCTCTATGGCCAGTCCGGAAAGGCCTGATTCTGATTTGGTATTAGGTAAAGTAAGTTTTTTGATGGTCATGCTTTCAGGGTAAACTATCTTAAACATGGCATAGGCTCGGTGCATGTGGATCTGTGACGTAATTAAAATAATATCCCGGCAGCGAAGTCCTTCAACTAAACTCATGCTGTGGCGAGCATTTCCAAAAGTAGTCTCGGATCTTTTTTCAAGATAAATATCATCTAGGCTGACTTCAGGATAGTAGCCGGAATAGGGAAAAATTTCGATCATGCGCGCTTCTTTATACACACCCGATGCGATTAATTTTTTAATTCGCTTTTGCGCTAACAACTCAAAACCTTCGCGCAGTCTTCCTGGCGCACCGGTCAAAACAACGCCACAGTCTGCCGAAATTTGGCTATTACCCCAAAGATTTTCTGGTTCAGAAATAATTTGATCAGCCTTCCATAAAACCAAGATCACTAAAAGGATCAAGGCCAATAAGATGATCAGATTTCGTTTACGTTTAAATACTTTCAACTCAAGCGTTCCGGTTGGCCAGAACTTCGATTTCAACGTTGGCACCTTTTGGTAAACCCGAAACCTGCACGGTTGATCGTGCCGGAGGACTGGCCGAAAATCTTTTCGCGTAAATTTCATTTACTGCGGAAAAATCTGACATGGAAGTTAAAAAGATAGTGGTTTTCACAACGTGAGAAAAATTCATATCCGCGGCTTTTAAAACAGCTTCGATATTTGACATCACCATTTCTGTTTGGATTTTGATATCGCCAGTGAAAAGCTCCTGCGTCTTGGGATCAAGTGGAATTTGACCTGAACAGTACAACATGTCCCCTAACTGAATAGCTTGAGAATAAGGCCCGACAGCTTTTGGAGCGTGATCTGTATGAATAATTTTTTTAGACATTTGTAAATTCCTTTTTAAATAAAGTTGATGGGATTAAAAATAAAATAAAATTCCTGCTTTAAGCGGATGATCACCAATTGTTCGCACACGCGTTTCCTTGTACGAAGAAAGTCCGATACCGCCTTCGAAAGAAAACCCGATATTTTCTAATCCGGCAAAGAAAAATTCGGCTCCTAAAAGTGCATTCACTTCAAAACCATTTTGTTTTCCATTGATCGGATCTTCAAGGTTCACAATGGCAAACTGTCCGCCGGTGTAGAAATGCAAATTAGTCTCGTGAAATACAATGTGGCGAATTCCTACATTAATCTGGGTGGTTGAATAATCTTTTTTTGTATCGAATCCAAATCCACCAAAAAAAGCAAACTGATCGTTCATATTGTAAAGCGCGGTCAGCGAAGGGATACTTTGACTGGTGTTATCTTTGATTCCGATACCTAACCGCTGGGGCATCGGCCGAGCCAAAGCGCCTAAAGTCAGCATCATTACCGCGACAAATAATAAACTGATTTGTTTCATAAAACCTCTTTAATAATTAAGTGTTTATGATGACATTGGATTTCTCGTTTACAAGCTTTAGTATGCACTTGACACCATGTTCATAGTTAACGACCATAAAACCACTATGAAAAAAATAACACTCCTCTTTATCGTCTTATTTCAATTCGCTTTTCACGCTTTCGCACAGAAAACAGCTGCAACCCCTGTCACGGATCCAAGCATCACCGACAAAATTTCGGAAATTACTTTCGAAGATGTGCGCGTCAGCAGCTACTCAACTTTATTAGACCAAGGAAAAACCACCGATCTTAAAATGGTGAATCATGGTATTCGAAAAAAGAAAGTTTTTGGTTTAGCCACGGTTAAAGTTTACGTGGTCGAATTTTTCGCTGCTGATCCAACCAAATTAGATCGCACCGAAGAGGGCATCCTCAGCTCGCTCAAAAAAGCCGGCCCGGTAGAACTTAAACTGACAGCTTCTCGTGATTTGACCGGTAAAAAAATCTCGGATTCTTTCACCGAAGCCTTAGAGGCGAACGGCGTCGATGTGAAAAATTTATCCAAAGAAATGACCGAACTGATGACCGAGCTTTCGTCAGTCAAAGAACTTGAAAAGGGTCAGTCGTTCTCGCTTCTAGCGACGTGGAAAGACACCAGTTCAACTTTATTTATCAAACGCCCCGACAGCAGCATTAAGACGATTACGGCGAACGAAGGCTTTACGAAGGACTTATTTGCCATTTGGTTTGGTAAACCGACCGATGACAAACTCGCCGATCTTAAAAAATCCTTGATTAAATAGGTGTTTAAAATAAAAGCATTAATATTGAATAGTCTTGCTTAATTTTGGTGTATTGATTATAAATTACGAACTCATTTGATTAATACTTTTTGTGGCGGCCATAGCTCAGTTGGTAGAGCACTGGATTGTGATTCCGGTTGTCGCGGGTTCGAGCCCCGTTGGTCGCCCCAGTTTTTAAAACTCCGGTTAAAAAAGAAAATTTTTCCCTTCCCGTCCGTCCTTTAGTCCGCTGTATTCAAAACTGGGCGCCCCCGTGAACATGTCAAAAATTTAATGTGCTTCCGTAGAGTTGTCAGTGATTCACTGTATTACGACTAACTAAGGGGGCTTATGTTTAACGTAAAAATCTCGACTCTCATGATCTGCACTTTAATTTCCTTTCAAAGCTTTGCTGACAAAGGTAAATTCTTTGAT
>JACMMZ010000025.1 GCA_014378775.1 Pseudobdellovibrionaceae bacterium | reverse complement strand
CGGTTAAACGCGTTACCATGAGAAGATTAGGACCAATTCCGTTAAGATATCTAAAATCACCGCTCGAATTATATTCGCTCATAGTTTTTTCCGATATAAAAGCCCCAATGCGCGTTCTTTTATACCAAGGGAAGTCATAGCTATAGCCAAAACCAACTTCAAAATCAGGTTTCCATTCGTCGCGAAGTGCCGCGTTCACTTTCCATGAAAGGTTGCTATCTAAAATTGTGACTGGGTTTAAATTAACTAAATTTAAAAAAGTAAAGCGGTGTAATTTAAAGTTTTTAACAGAATTTTGGGCTTTTTCATTGGAATTTTCTTCCGGCTGCGTGTAGCGAACTTCGAAGCTGGCCATTTCATTATGACTAAACGCCACAGTTCCAAAATCAGTTTGTTCCAGATCATGGAAAGCACTTCTAAATCTCAAGGAAGAAAAATGAAGGCGATTTTGTTCGCCGAAACCAAAGTACAAGGCGGATGAATCATGGCTTTTTTCAGGAGGCTGAGTGTTCTCGATTGGGGCTTGTAAAGTGATTTGGCCTAATTTCACTCGTTCCAGATACAGTCGGTATTTTTCCTCTTCATAATTTTTTTCTGTTCTAAAAGCTTTGATGGAATAAAATTTCATAGCCGTTTCAAAAACTTGAGCCCGTTCGATAGGATTGAGTTCATAGTCAGGCGCAATGTTTTGGTTGTTAACAGCTTGAATTAAGGCTTTTTTCTGCAAAATATCAAGATTTCGATAACTTTGAAGGTAATCTGTTGTCAGCGATTTGATGTATTTGGAAAATGAAACAATTTCAAGTTCGGGCTCATTATTTAATTCGGTTAATTTTTTCACGGTATCAATCGGAATAACGAAATATTTAAAATCATCAGCTAAATTGAGCTGCGGTCGAACCGTTTCTAAGGTCCGAAGGATCTGATAGGAACAATTATCTTTAAAGAAAAAATAAGGCGCCCGCGCAGCTTGCATTTCAATTAGATGGTCTACTAAAAAGCTGACCTCATCAGGACTAAAATTAAGGTGATACTCCCAAATGTCCCGGCCTTCTAGATTAATATATTCCCGGATTTTTTGATGATAAGGCAACATAGTGAACTGACCGGAATACATTCCAAACAAGCCCTTAATCGCGTAAAAAAATCCTTCGCTAGCATCGGCATTAGCGGCGTAATTAATTCCGTAATTAATCAGATCTTTATTCTGAGCGTTTTCGGGATTGATGATTTTTAAAAAAGTATGCCCGTAACTAGAAGATGTGTTTCCCATATCAGCAGCGGCAAAAATGAGAGCCACCGATTTGACGTTCAGATTTTTTTTCCATTTGGCCATGGCCTCACAGGCCATGAGATCTTCACGATCGACTTCAAGAACCTTGGACAGCCATTTCGTCCGGGCTAAATAAAGACATTGTAAATGTTTATTCGGATCGTTGGATGTTTGAGCATCCGCATTTTCTGAAAACAAGAGTTCAATCGTTTTAAGTAATTCTTTTTTAGGACTGGATGAACCCTCTTCACTGAGGAAAAAACCATCGGTAAACGGAGAGCTGTAAAAAAACCAGCCTTTTTCGTAGTGCCCCAGTTTTATCCACTGAGGATCGTTCCAGAGTTCTTTTTTGTTGGCGGTTTCAATATATGATTGAGTGCGAGAAATAGAAAAGCCCCACGATGGTGAGGCTTTAAATATAAATGCACTCATGAAAAGTGCATAAAAAAATCGAGTTAAATAATTAGGCTCCGTGACATGCATTTGCAACGAGAGAAGACTTCATGTTTTGAACGAAGTCAACGGCAGATGTTTTTGCCGCAGGAACGATCGACTTAAAGTTCGATTGAGCGTTCGTATTGAAAGCTGAAATCTGATCATCGGTCGCGCAACCATTGAGGGCCGCTAAAGTTGATAACTTTTCGCCATGACCTTGAGCCATTTCACGCGTTAATTCCGCTTGATTGACTTCAACGAAGTACTGAATCTGTTTATCATTGTTAACCAATCCGTTAGATGAGCAGTTCGAAGTACCGAAAGTGATACCAAGTGTTTGAATACCGGTAGCATTTGTTGTAACCGCAAGAACTTGCATGAGTTTAGAGTTCTTTGTGATGATCATGCTACCCAAACCGCAACCGGCGTCGTTAGCTGATGCGAAAGAACCTACGAATAATGCTGCTATAAATACTTTTAACATAATACCTCCATTGTTTTGTTTATGTTGTACTTCCATGAGACGCCACTTTAACTTCAAAGCCAAGAAAAAATATGTGACTTGTCTTTAAAGCGACTTGTGCGGGGCAGATATCCATACTTCATAACTCAATTCGGGATGCACGGAACTAGCCCGGACCGAGTCCAGTAAAAAATGAGATTTATATTCTACTGAATAATAAACATCGCCATCAAAATTTTTATTTATTCGAGTGATATAAAGTTTTCGACAATCTAGTAAAGATTGATGATAAATTTCGGCTCCGCCGACCACAAAGACCTCTTCGTTCCAATTGTGAAGTTTGATCAACATATCGGCCGTTGCGTAGGCTTCTTTAAGTGATTTAACGAAGCGAACCTGATCTATTTCTGCCGCGGGCTCGCTTCGAGATATCACGATGTGAAAACGGTTCGGAAGTGGTTTCCCGCGTGGTTTTAAAATAGAATCAAAGGTTTTTCGTCCCATGATAATAATCTTATTTAACGTGGTGTCTTTAAAAAATTTGAGATCTTCCGGGTAATGCCAAAGCAGATCATTATTTTTTCCAATGGCAAGATTAGAGCTTACAGCAACAATCTGATTAAGAATCAAATGGCAACCTCAGCTTTGATGGCTGGATGCGGATCATAGCCAGTAATTGTGATGTCTTCGAATTTGAAATCGAAAATATCTTTGATATCTGGATTTAATGTCAGCCGAGGCAGCGGTTTAAATGACCGAGTTAATAATAAATTAACTTGTTCCATATGGTTTGAATAGATGTGAGCATCTCCCAAGGTGTGAACAAAATCCCCCACTTGAAGATCGCAAACTTGAGCCACCATGTGAACCAGCAAGGCGTAGCTCGCAATATTAAACGGAACGCCTAAAAAAATATCGGCACTTCGTTGGTAAAGCTGGCACGATAGTTTTCCATCGGAGACGTAAAACTGGAAGAACGCATGACAGGGTGGTAGCGCCATTTTATCGACGTCACCAGGATTGAATGCGACGACTAAATGACGACGAGAATCGGGATTGTTTTTAATCTGATGAATCACATTTTTTATTTGATCCACAGTGCGCCCGTCTGCTGTTTCCCAAAAGCGCCATTGTTTTCCATAAACCGGGCCTAAATTTCCATTGTCATCGGCCCATTCATCCCAAATGGTCACCTTATTATCTTTTAAATATTGAATATTTGTTTCGCCTTTTAAAAACCATAACAATTCATGAAAAATGGAACGCGTGTGAAGTTTCTTGGTTGTTAGAAGCGGAAAACCTTCTTGCAGATTAAATCGCATTTGATAACCGAAGACACTTTTTGTTCCGGTGCCGGTGCGATCTGACTTCATCGAACCTGTTTCGAGCACATGCTTTAGAAGATCGTGGAATTGTTTCATGAACTTAAGGCTAAAGCAAAAATATCGATTTTTGAAGCTTTTCTTGGTTTGCTTCGCTGAGCCCAAAGGGAACAATGGCGGTTACCCTTGTTTTCTCGTTCGGTAAGCAGCCCAAATAGAGCGATTCGGCGGCATTATAAATAATTGAAGACCCAATGCCGGCACCCCGTTGACGATTCTGATTCATCGCGACCGAAACGCCCAGGTTCAAAACTGATTCGATTTGGCCAATAAATTTGCTGTAGGTCAAAGTCCCATAGAGATCGATGATGGAGACGGCGATCAGTTTGTCTACTTTTTCTAAAATGAGAGTGGACTTCAAAAACCCTTTTCCGTTTCCCAAGCTGGGCGCATCAATCTGCGCATTCATAATTAATTCCTCTAAAACGGTCTTTAAATTATGTGAACGGTTGGTATCAATATTAATCTGGAGGCGGTGAAAGCAAAGATTAACAATGGTTTTTCGAGGTGTTTTACTATCAAATATGATTTTATGTTTCCCCACGGGTTTTGCAAAAAATGTAAAATCTTCTTTATAATAAGATTGTGGATTTCGGTCGATCGCACCCAGCACTTTAACTTTTTCCGAGAAAGACTGGAGACTATTTTGAATAACGTAATCGATACTTTTTCGGTGAGCTAAACCAATCACATCCAGAGGGGATAATTTATCCTCAAAGAGGGCGAGCTTTTTTGTTTTGTAACCAAGTTCCTTTTCGAGTTCGAGCACCGTGAAGGCTGGAACGGTCTTTCCGAATTTTATATTCTCCGCTTCAAATTGCTGTTTTCGATCTTCCAGACTTAAACTGTAGGACATGCTTACTGAAGGTTCTGCACTTGCGCGATATAAGGAAGATTACGGTAGAATCCTTCATAATCTAAACCGTACCCTACAACAAATTCGTTGGTGATTTTGAAACCGACATAATCTAATTGGCACGGTACTTTAAGTGCATCCGGTTTTTCCAATAAGGTAACAGTGGTTAATGAGGCCGGACTTCTTGATTCAATGGCTTTTCTTAAATAATTCATAGTCAGGCCCGTATCAACGATGTCTTCCACTAAAATAACATGTTGGCCTTCAACCGGGCTGGCCAGATCCAAAGTTACTTTGACTTCACCTGAAGACGATGTTCCACCGTGATAGCTTGAAACACCAAAAAATTCACAGGTGATGTCGGTGTCGATTTGTCGAATGAGATCAGAGAAAAAAAGAAATGAACCCTTCAGGACGCAAACGGCAACAACTTTTTTACCTTTGAATTTTGTGGTTAATTCTTTACCGATTCTTTCGACGGTTTGTTTAATTTTTTCTTCTGATATGTAAACTTTCAAATCCAAAGTTTTAGCGTTCATTTTATCCTTCAATCTTGTCCCGTAATAGAGACAACTTATTTAACCCTTTTTCTGGATCCCCGTAAAGCTCTCAATTAAGCAGTTCGATGATCATCACCAACTCAGTCGTTCCGTAAGTTCCCATGAATTGTTTGGATTTGAAAATCTGGAAGGGCGGTACGTCAAGGAGGATCGGCTCATTTTCCAGCCCCGCAAGATCTGATTTCCAATGAATAAAAAAGATACTATTTGGCGAAATATTCATGAAAGTTCGGATGCTTTCCGAACCTTGGGCGGTAGTTTTTGTGATGGTAATACTTCCACTATTCAGACTGCTCATGACGATTTCTGAATTCAGTCCAATCAGTTGTCCATCTTTGTTAGCTTGTGATTGGAAATTAGTTTTGGCGTTGATCAAAGCTTGAGTTGATTCCGTTTTCAAAGAAGCATATCTAATTTGATCATCAAATATTTTCCGATTAATAAGTCCTGCATTAAAAGCTGATTCGTTATCCGGGGTAGCTTGAGTGCTTCGGATCCAGTAAGACAGAACAGTTCGGCTAACTTCGTAGTAGCTCACTTTAATGATCACGGCCGGAGCTTTTTGGGCCCGCGCCGCCGCCGAAGCTTTAGGTGAATTAGCTGAGACCGCAGCACGAGAAGCGTTAGATTCTCCCGCTCCGGCTAAACGATTTCTTTGTTCTTCATTTTGTAATTCAACTGAAACATCCGTAGTTTCACTTTCTAATGGTGGGCTCTGATTCATTATTTCAGGGCGGATGTTTCTCGCAGAAAGTGATGAATTCGAAGTGGCCATTGATTGCTGAATGTTTTTACGGCGAGTAACTTGAGCTGTAGTTGAATTCTGGTCGCGCAAAACAAAATACGAAGCGCCTAAAGCAACGATCAGCACAGCTAAAACTTGCACGAGAGTGCTGGAAAATATTTTTTCCAACGAGTTAGCTTTACGTGGAACATAGGTTTCAATGTTCACGCCGCAGCTGGCACAGTATTCATCTTTCGGCTGGGAAAATCCACAGCGAGGGCAATGTATTAGCATGCATACAATAGTATTTCATTCTGTCTTGACGCACAATTTTTACAGTCTTAGGATACAACCTAGGTCGAGGTATACACACATGTCAGCGGTTCACGTTCCCGTTTTATTCAAAGAAGTTATGGATTCGTTTTCTATTTTTGAAAAAAGAGAAGATCTTGTTTACTTTGACGGCACCTTTGGTCGCGGCGGTCATGCTGTCGGTGTGTTTGAAAAGTATCATCCCGTCAAAATGTTTGCCTCGGATCAAGATCTCATCGCCGTTGAACATGCTAAAATTCATTTTCCGCAAATAGAAATCACTCACGAAAATTTTTTAAAATTTGCCCAGAACCATCAGAACAAAGATACAAAATTTGACATGATTCTTTTAGATCTCGGTGTCAGCTCTCCGCAGCTGGATGTGGCGGAGCGGGGATTTAGTTTTAATAAAGACGGTCCACTGGACATGCGTATGAATCAAAAATCTGAATTAACCGCCGCAAAAATTATCAACGAATTTTCGTCCGAAGACTTAATGCAGATTTTCGAAGAATTTGGGGAAGTGCCCAATCCTTTTCACGTAGTCAAAGCGATTGTAAACGACCGCGAAACAAAGCCCTTTGATGCCACTTTGCAATTGGCGGGACTGATCGAGCGAGTTGATGGATGGCAGAAAAAAGGTTTTCATCCGGCGACTCAGTACTTCATGGCCTTAAGGCTAGTTATCAATCAAGAGTTACACGTCGTGGAACAGGCTTTGCCGCTTCTGATTCAGCAATTGTCGCAAGGCGGGCGAATTTCGGTCATTACGTTTCATTCTTTGGAAGATCGCTTGGTTAAAAATATTTTCAAAAGCGACCAGACCGGATTTCCTATCAGTAAAAAAGTTATTGCGCCCTCTGACGAGGAGTGTAAAATAAATCCAAGGGCACGGAGTGCTAAGTTACGAGTCTTTCAAAAAGGTCCTGAACCCGTAAAGCCGGATAAGTTTGCACTTAGACGCGCCCTGCGGAATCAGCCTTAAAATGGCTCGTTGAAAATTTAAATTATTAAATCGGAGATTCAGGATGAACTCAGGTCGATCGAAACACAGTGCACAAGCTCGCCATTTTAAACCATTTATCAGCGTCTGCTTCATTATTTTCACTTTGTTTACTCTCGTTTTTTTAAAAATGGAAGAGCGACGTATGTCCTACGCTGTGCTTAAGCTAACCCGTGAATTTAAAAAAGTAGCTGAACTCAAAAAACAAAAAGAAATTCAATTGGTCAAATTATCTCGTCCGCAGTTTGTTGAAAATATTGCGAAGGGTAAATTAACTTTAAAGCGCGCCACTGATAAGCAAATTATTCATCTCAGTACGATCGTGGCCACCAAATAAAGGAAAACCATTTGAAATCCAAAATTATTTCGTTATTTATTTTTATCATATCACTTTGGGGAATTTTGTTAGCGCGCGCTGCGTATTTACAGTTTTTACCCCATGATAAGCTTAACGCTTTACAAACTCGCCAGTTCCAAACCATCGTCACTCTTCCCTCACGTCGAGGAAATATAATTGATGTGAACGGTAAAGAGCTCGCGATGTCGGCTCCGGCCTATTCGGTTTACGCCGATCCTAAAACTTTAGAAAACAGTAAACAGGCCGCACAAGTATTGGCCAAATACCTCAGCGAGCCCTATTCCAAAATTTATTCTAAATTGAAAGATAAAGATAAGCGCTTTGTTTGGATTGAGCGCTTGGTCGCTAGCGAAATCGTGGATAAATTAAAAGAAAAAAAAATGAAAGGATTAGGCTTTGTTGAAGAGTGGCGCCGTGTGTACCCAAATGATTTTCTACTTTCTTCAACTTTAGGTTTCGTTGGAAAAGAAGGTCAGGGTTTAGAAGGCATCGAGCTGGCTTTAAATCATGAACTTCAAGGCGAAAATAAAAAAGTTTCACTACGAAAAGATGCTAAAGGCCGCCCGCTGTTGCAAGACGGAATGGTGTTCAAGGAAACTCCTCAAGGAAAAGAAGTTAAACTGACTATTGATTCTGATTTACAGTACTTTGTCGAAACAGAGCTCATGCAAGCGATGAAAAAACACGATGCTGATGGAGCTTATGCCGTGGTATTAGATGCAAAGACTTCCGCTGTAAGGTCCATCGTAAGCTTGCCACACTATGATTTGAATAACCCGCAAAAATTTAGCCTGAATAGCCGGCGTAATAAATCGATCACCGATACTTTTGAGCCTGGCAGCACCCTGAAGTCTTTTATTATAGCGGATGCCTTAGAGCAAAAAGCCTTTACTCCGGATTCAAAAATATTCTGTGAAAATGGAGTTTTTAAAATTGGAAAAAGAGTTATTCGAGAAGCCGAAAAGAATCACGCCCAGGGTTTAATTTCTGTCAGTGATGTTTTAGCTTTTTCTTCAAATATCGGAACCAGTAAAATTGCATTAAAGATTGGTGCAGATGAAGTTCAACAAGGCTTGAAAAAATTTGGCTTCGGATCACGAACTAATATTGATATGCCCGGAGAAGCCAAAGGAATTATGGTGGGACTTCCCTGGAGCGATCATCTTTTGGCCAACATTTCTTTCGGTCAAGGAATTACGGTCACGCCGTTACAAATGGCGAATGCCTATGCCTCTTTAGCTAATGGCGGATATTTAAATACCCCGCATATCATAGAAAGCATCACAGATCTTGAAACAAACGAAATCGATTCGTTAAAAGAACGTCCTTCAAAAAAAGTTTTATCTGATGAAGTGGCCGCACAAATGAAAGACATGCTCGTAGCCGTTACGGTTAAAGGATCCGGTGCGTCTGCTCGGGTTCCGGGATACGTTGTCGGGGGGAAAACGGGAACGGCTCAGAAAATTAATCTTGGCGGCCGCGGCTATTTAAGTCAGGCTTACATCGCAAGTTTTGCCGGGTTTATTCCTGCGAATGATCCTCAGTATGTCATTTATGTGGCGCTCGATCATCCAAAGAAAAATGGGTACTACGGCGCCGCCGTTGCGGCCCCATTATTTTCAAGTATTGCCTCCTACGCCATTCGTAAAGATGGCATATCACCTGCGGCCACCTTAGCTGAAGACGCACCGAAGGCCACGTCGGAAGAAATGGCTCGGGAAAATGAACAAGCCTCCGCTGATCAAAAATTAAAAACCTTCTCTGATGAGCAATTAAGTACTCTGTCGGCCGTCCTGACATCGGCTCCGGAATTAAAATCTTTGTCGTTACGTGAAGCGATTCAAAAAACCAGTGACAAAGAAATCAAATTAAAAATAATTGGTTCAGGCGGTCGCGTTTACCGCACCCATCCTGAAGCCGGTGAAGCTCTCAAGCCCGATCGTAACATGACAATTTATCTTAAAGAGTAAATATAAGCCTGTGCTTTGGCGATGGCTGGCATCGGAATTTCGTGTCCGCCTCGAAACGAGGAAAAATCACATTGATACCCGTGAGACTTGAACATTTGAATTAATTTTTGCGTTCCCGATGAAGGTAAGACTTGGTCCATTTCCCCATGAGAAAAAAAGGCTTTTAAAATCTGACCCGAATCGGTGGCCTGTTTTTTTCTGATAGCTAATCCGTTCGTCCAATCATTTTTGCGAATAAGGGCCCCGGAAAAACTGATCAGACCGGCGGGCGTTTGTGGCGCTGACAAATAAATTTCCGTCGCCAACATAGATCCCTGCGAAAAGCCGCCCAGAATAATTTTATTCCAAGGTATTTTAAATGAATCAATCATTTTCCAAATGGCCGGCATAAGTTGAGCTAATTCAGGCGGAGAGTAAAGCGACCAGTCGGTCGGTAACTGCGACAAGGTTAAAGGCCACCACGCACGGCCCGTCATCATGGCTCCAATGGGTACCGTAAAAATTCCGTTTGGAAAAATCCAGTTTATTTTTTGACCTGGCGGCGTGAGCACCTCAGATAGGTTTTTTAAATCCGACGCGTCGGCTCCAAAGCCATGAAATAAGAATACCCAGTAAGCGTTTGCATCGTGAGGGTGTTGAATGTCATCTAAATATTGAATAGGTTTTTGCATAATGGCTGGATCTAGATTAGCCTAGGACCAGTGAAACTACAGCAACTTTTTTCAGAATTTATCCACGTGTTATCTCCGCGCAATCAGATGCAGGCTAAATACCTTGATACTGAAATCAACGGACTTTTTTTTGAGTCGCAAAAAGTTAGCGCCAATTCTGTTTTCTTTGCTATCGTGGGATCAAAAAGTGATGGTCATGATTTCATTTCGCAAGCGATCGAAAAAGGGGCTATAGCATTAGTGGTCGAAAATGAACGGCAAGTCCCCGAATCTTTTTCAGGCATGGTTTATGTGGTGCCCTCTTCGCGTGAAGCTTTAGATTTTTTGGCCGCGCGATTTTATGGATTTCCATCAGATAAATTATTTTGTATTGGCGTGACCGGTACAAACGGAAAAACATCGATCACTTATATTTTAGAACATATTTTGAATCATAATCGAAAATTAACAGGAGTGATGGGAACGGTAAACCATCGGGTGGGGCATCAAATCTGGGATTCGCAGATGACTACGCCCGATCCGGTCACGTTACAATCACGTTTGAATGATTTTGTTGAAGCCCAGGCTTTTGCGGTGTCGATGGAAGTCTCGTCACATGCCTTACAGCAAAAGCGAGTCAACAGTGTTCAATTCAACACTGTTATTTTTACTAATTTAACGCTGGATCATTTGGATTATCATCAAACCATGCAAAATTATTTCTCGGCTAAACAAAAACTATTTACCGATTTGATGTGGTCATCAAAAAAGCGGCCTTTGTTTGCCGTGGTGAATGTGGATGATAAATACGGAAGAATGCTCAAAACGGCCGAACCCGTCATTGTGTGGACCTACGGACAAGTCGGTCATTTCGGTGAAGCCGATTTTCAATTTGCGATTAAGAAAATGGATTTCAATGAGACCATTTTTGATCTTGTTACGCCGCTTGAGACCAAAGAAATTAAAATCCTGATCCCCGGGGTGCACACGGTTTACAATGTTGTCGCGTGCATCGTTACGGCATTGACCTGCGGACTAACGCTTAACCAAGCGATTGAAGCTTTGCTCACTTTCGAAGGAATTCCGGGTCGACTGCAAAAAGTGATCACCACGCGTTCGGCAAAAACTGTTTTTGTAGATTATGCTCATACCCCAGATGCATTAGAAAATTCGTTGAGGTCCCTTAGGAAAATTCAAAAGGCCAGCGATTCTAAAGGAAAACTCATTTGTATTTTTGGCTGCGGAGGAGATCGGGATAAATCGAAGCGCCCCGAGATGGCGAAAATTGCTTGCGACTACAGTGATTATGTCGTGGTTACTTCGGATAATCCGCGGACTGAAGTGCCGGCCCAGATTATCAAAGATATTGAAGTTGGAATTCCACTCGATTTCAAAAGTATCAAAAGTGAAGTGGACCGTGAACAGGCCATTCGGTTTGCAATTGAAATGGCCAGTGATAAAGATGTGATCTTGATTGCGGGAAAAGGCCATGAAAATTACCAAATCATCGGAAATGATAAAATCCATTTTAGCGATCTTGAAGTGGCTGAGAAATATTTAACCTCGTAGGAAATTTTATGAAGTGGACCTTAGAACAAGTAGCAAAATGGACCAACGGAAAAAATCTTTCGATTTTTCAAACTGATTTTACTGAGGTAGGAACGGATACGCGCCAAAATCTTAAAAATAAAATATTCATTGCGCTTAAAGGTGATCAGTATGATGCCCATGATTTTTTAGACCAAGCGGTCGCCGCCGGTGCCGGCCTTTTGCTCGTGCACCGCCTCGATGCCAAATTTGAACCTCTTAAAAAACAGACTTCCATTATCTTAGTTGATGACACTTTGTTAGCTTTGCAAAATTTTTCTCGTGAATACCGCCACACACTTGCAACGAAGTTTTTAGCCATCACTGGATCAAACGGAAAAACGACAACGAAGGAATACACGGCAGCAATCTTAAATGAATTTAAACCAACCCATTTTAATCAAGGAAGTTTTAATAATCACTGGGGTGTTCCGCTGACTTTATTGCAAACGCCGCCGGACGCCGCTTTCGCGGTCATCGAGATGGGAATGAATCACGCCGGTGAAATTACCCGTTTGGTTCAAATTGCCGATCCCGATTATGTAGCGTGTACTATGGTAGGAAGAGCCCACATCGAATTTTTCGAATCGATCCAAAAAATAGCGGAAGCCAAGCGTGAAATTTATCTTGATTCCAAAGAAAGCACCGTTCGTATTTTCAATCAGGATCAAGATTTAACTTTTGATATGATGTATCCGACCGCTAAAAAATATCCAGCCAGTCGCATGCTCAGTTTTTCTGAGAAGAATAAAGATGCTGACGTTTATTTTAAAATTAAAACGACAACTCAGGCGGGTTTAAGTATTTACGGGCAGATTGGAACGGTTCAAGGCATCGCGGAAATTCCCATTTTTGGCGATCATAACCTGGTTAATTTAATGACCGCCGCCACTTTGGCCTACTCGGTCGGAATGCCGCCAGAAAAAATCTGGCACAGCTTGCGAAAATGTCATTCGAGCTGGGGAAGAAATCAATTCATCAAAGGAAAAAATGAAGTTGATATTTTATTTGATGGCTACAACGCCAATCCCGATAGTATGAACGCTCTCATTAAAAATGTAGCTAGCCTTGAAACCAAAGGACGAAAGATAGCCGTTATCGGACAAATGCGCGAAATGGGAGTGCAAGCGGAAATTCTTCACGAGGAGTTAGGTTACCAGGTCGGGTTGCAAAAATTTGATCACGTTTTTTTCATCGGTGAAAATGACAAAAGTTTTGAAACAGGATTGAAAAAGGCTGGTTTTAAAAATTATCAGATCGACAAAGACCTTACGCCTTCAATGAAAGAAGTTTTTTTAAATTATGTGAAGCCCCATGATTTTGTTTTGATCAAAGGGTCCCGAGGAATAAAAACCGAACGTTTTGTCGATTTGTGCAATCCGCTTAATTGGGCTTCAAAGTACAATTAAAACGACCAATCTCAGCCCGCTCTTGGCAGAATTTTTTATTTTTCTTGATCATTTGTTCAATTTCTAATTCATCCCATTTCAATGGAAGAATGTTATTGAGTTCACTGCCTTTAGCAATCGTGTCGTAGGCATATTTTAAAGATTCTTCGGATTTTTCTTGAGTGTCGTTTCCGACACGCACCGTCTCCTCAGTGATTTCCACATCTTCGCTCATCCTGATTTTTCCTTTTGGGTCGACGGTAATCAACTTTACAGCGTCTTCAGCTTTTTCATTAATGTCCCAAGCTCGCAGCGTGAATGATCCATCCGCTTGAACTTCAGCCGCCTCGAAAACTTGAAGCACGTGAATCCACTGATCCTTACTTATAAGCTTATCATTATATTTAGATAAATAAACGATGGGGTTATAACCGTAGCTGATCCGGGACGTGAGCTCTTGATGAACGGCATTGAGATTTTTAATTTCTGATTTCTTTTTCACCGAAAGAAATCCCGCCAGTCCTTGAAACAGGTTCACATTCGTAATTTGCCATTGGTAAACGATAATTTCTTTTAAATAGTGAGCCATTTCTTTATTCGATGACAATTCATAAGTATTGGCAAATCCAGGAATGATGGTCATTTTATTGTTCATGACGGCGTCCAGCTTAGCTTTGTAAAAGGCAAACCATTCAGGAGTGCCTTTGATCGGAACTACCTGTTGTTCGATATTTTTCTTGTCATAGATCGCCATCATATTCACTTTTCGTAAGGCTGAAGAAAATCCGGCACAAAAACCAAATTCAGATTTGACCACATCCGCCATATCGCGCGAGCTATTGTAAAAAGCGAAAGACCATTTCCGCGATGGTTTGAGGCGGTCCGACGTGGCGTTGAAAATATTGAAAGGGGAATTCTGCGGATCCGCAGCATGAAGTTTTTCTAATTTAGGAAATTCATTTAAACCTAAAAGAGATAATATATTACCACTCATATTCTTAGGTAAATTCTTAAGATAAAACTGAGCCCCTTTTTTAGCGATTTCTGTCTGAGTAGGAACAACTTTTTTAACCTGAGCCGCGAGCTGCAAACTGATCGACGTTATGAGGAATACAGACATAATTTTTAACATAGAGATCTCCTAAGATCTTTATACTGCAATTCATGTGCGGGGTGAACTCTAAGGTGTTGATTTCGTGGCTTTAAATACGAAATGTGGGCGATGAAAATAGACGTAAAATGGCGAGTTGTAAAAGATTTCGACACGGCGAAATATTACACGATAACTATTTTCAATCACAAAACTAAATAGAATTTGGTAGAGTCCGTTCATTCAAAGGTGAGGTCCCTCGTGAAGTTGAGTCAAATTATCCTCGTACTAGCAGCCGTGGCCTTTTCGTCTTGTGACAACAGCTCTTCAACCTCTACGCCAGCGCCGGATGTCAGTCAAAAAGGATGTGTCAGTGAGTCGGATCTCATGAAGCCCGGGATCGTGGGCGGCGAGAAAGTAACGAACTATGATATGGATTCAAAGAAAGTTGTTTTATTGTTCGCGGTCGATGATGAAGGCAACACTTCAATTTGTACTTCCACTGCCATCGCCCCAAATATTCTATTAACTGCGGCTCATTGTATTTCAAAAAAGCATTTTGTCGTTTATCATTCCTCCATCAGCTGCGAAAGTGGATTTAATGTTAAACAACATGCGGCAGGCGTTCGTGTCGTGATAAAACATAAAGACTGGGACAGCACTGCAAAATCTGAAAATAATACTTCGAAAGATGTTGCGTTGGTCATTTTAGAAAATAGCATTCCAAGTTCTTACCGCGTCCTTAAAATAGCCGATCCTGCAGCCGTGAATTTTAACTCGGGAATGATTCAATTTATCGGTTACGGAGTGGTCGACTATGAAGCGGGCGGAAGCGGAATTTTACGTAAAACGGAAATTCCAATTCAAAATGCTTCAGTCGATATTCTTAAAAATGTCGTTCGCATCGATCAGTCAAGCGGTCACGGAGTTTGCTCAGGAGATTCTGGTGGTCCAAGTTTAGTTAAAGTGAACGGCCAGGATCAAATTCTAGGTGTGAATTCGGTTGTTGGTGGCTCCAGTCACGCATCGCTTTGTCGTAGTGAAGCAAGGCAATCTTTAGCCTACGGTCACATTCCTTGGATTAAAGCAGAGCTGGCAAAAATCGGTATAGATTTTAATTACTAATTAATAAACTTTTCCGAGATTACAAGAGTATTTTCCCGGCGCATAATTAAACAAACGCTCTTGATGTAATTTTTTGTAATCGGCCGATCCATCATGATCTGAAGAAAAAGGAAAAATCGCAATACCTCCGCGCGGAGTAAATTCTCCGATCACTTCGATATATTTCGGTTTGAGAAGTTTGACTAAATCATTACAAATAGTTTGGATGCAGTCTTCATGAAAATCGCCATGATTTCTAAATCCAAAAAGATAAAGTTTCATGGATTTACTCTCGACCATTTTTTTCCCAGCGATATAATTAATAAATATTTTTGCAAAGTCCGGTTGGCCTGTCTTCGGACATAATGATGTGAATTCGGTGCAAACAAAAGTGGTCCACGCGGTGCTGTTAGGATTTTTATTTTCAAAGGCTTCAAGATGATCAATGGAGTAATTAAGATTGTAATCGGTATTAGATTCTCCGAGTTTGAAATTCTTCAATTCAGTTTTTCGAGATGTGGGACGTGTCTGCTTTTTCATAAAACTCCTTACATTTCAATCATTTATAAAGTTTCTCTTGAGTTTTTGCAATACTTTATGTTAGGGTGGGCAGATGTTATATCAATGGCTTTATTCATTATCAGATCACTCACCTATTTTTAACGTCTTTAGATACATCACAGTCCGAACCTTTATCGCTTTTTTCTCGAGCTTTTTCCTCTGTTTGATTTGGGGCCCGGCTTTTATCCAAAAACTTAAAGCCATGAGCTTCGGACAATCTATTCGTGATGACGGCCCCGAAGGGCATAAGAAGAAGGCCGGCACGCCGACAATGGGTGGAGGATTAGTTCTTTTAACATCGCTAGTACCTGTATTGCTCTGGCTCGATTTGCGTAATCCTCTTGTTTTAACCGCCTTTTTTATAACATGGGCGTTCGGTCTGATTGGTTTTATCGACGACTATTTGAAAGTCTCAAAGAAAAATACCAAAGGGTTGTCCGGGAAAATGCGTTTACTTTGTGAATTTGCGATTTCGGCGGCGGCTTTATTTGTTTTGATTGAATATTTTAATTTTAGCACGTCATTAAGTTTTCCATTTATTAAACATTGGGTTTTTGATCTTGGATATTTCTATATCGCAGTTGGATCTGTAGTCATTGTGGGAACGGCCAATGCCGTAAACTTTACGGACGGCTTGGATGGGTTGGCCATTGTGCCTATTGTCGTTTCGGGCATCACGCTGGCTTTATTTGCCTACGTTGCTGGACACGTGACTATTTCGAATTACTTGCAAATTCCCCATGTGGCCGGGGCCGGAGAATTGACCCCTTACGCGGGCGCCATAGTCGGCGCGGGACTAGGGTTTTTATGGTTTAATGCTCACCCAGCGCAAATGTTTATGGGTGATGTGGGAAGTCTCAGTTTAGGCGGCTTTCTTGGTATCATGGCAGTTTTGACTAAAAACGAAATTTTGATGGTCTTATTAGGCGGTGTGTTTGTTGTTGAAGCCCTGTCAGTGATCACGCAAGTCGCTTCGTTCAAAATGACTGGTAAACGTATTTTTAAAATGGCGCCTATTCATCATCATTATGAAAAGGCCGGATTGGACGAAACTAAAATTACGGTGCGATTTTGGATCGTATCTATATTATTAGCCGTGCTCAGCTTAGCTTCATTAAAACTCAGATAGTTCATCGTAAAAATAAATTAAGGAAGTACCTATGTGGAAAGAAGTTTCAGAATTAAAAGATAAAAAGATCCTGATTGTTGGTTTGGGAAAAACCGGCGTGGCTTTAGCCAAGTTTTTAACAAAGCATGAGGCTCAGGTAACGGTGACAGATCATAAGTCGAAACCTGAATTGTCATCGCAATTAGATTTACTAGATGGTTACACCAATATTAAATTTGAATTAGGCTCTCATTCGCCTAAGACTTTTTTGTCTCAGGATCTGGTGGTTTTATCTCCGGGGGTCGCCCCGCATTTGAAAATTTTTGAATATGCTCGTCAGCAGGGTGTTAAAATCACCGGCGAATTTGAGTTTTCTTCTGGATTCATCAAAGAACCCATCGTGGCCATTACGGGAACGAATGGTAAGACAACCATTGCTCGATTAGCGGAACTGATGTTGAAAAATAGTGATGTCGATGTGTGGGTAGGCGGATCCAACGAAAATCCCATCACAAATTATTTATTAGAAGAGAAAAAAGCAAAAGTGGTTTTGGCGGAAGTGTCGGGATTCATGCTCGAGCATTGCATGAATTTCGCACCGGCTAACATCGTCTTTTGTAACTTAGCGGAAAATCATTTAGATCGTTATAGATCTATGGAAGATTACGTAAATGCAAAACGTAAAGTTTTTAAAAATACAAATCAGGCAACAACTTCTATTTTAAATGCGGACGATAATGCCGTTGTTGAATTAGCTCGTGATCCTTCGGTGCAGCGCGGACGAATATTTTATTTTTCGCGTAAGCCAGCTTTAGAGCCACAAATTATGAATATCGGCGGAGCGGTCAACATTGGAACAGAAATCCGCGTTCGTACCGGTCCAGAGATTGAAACTTTTAGCGTGAAAAATATTAAACTTAAAGGAAAGCATTCCATCGAAAACGTCATGGCGGCTTTATTGTTAGCTCGCGAATACGGAGCGACGGCCGAAGCGATTCAAAAAACCATCGACAGTTTCATCGGCTTACGTCACCGGATGGAGTACATCCGCAAAGTTGGAGGAGTATTCTTCTACAACGACTCAAAAGCCACGAACGTGCATGCCGTGATTCGCGCTTTAGATTGTTTTGATGAAAATGTGATTCTCATCGCCGGCGGTAAAGACACCAATCTAAATTATGAACCCTTGGCGAACATGATTCGCAAGAAAGTTAAGACTTTGATCCTGGTCGGAGAAGCTAAAGAGCGTATAAATCGTGACCTGGGTGATTTCTGTGAAACTTATCTGATCGGAACCTTTGAAGAAGCGGTTCTGATTGCTTACCAAAAGTCGAGGATTGCGGATGTGGTCTTACTGTCTCCGGCCTGTTCGAGCTTCGACATGTTTGACAGCTACGAAGAGCGCGGAAATTATTTCAAAGAAATCATCAACAAATTCAAATAATTCTAGGTGATATTTGGTGAGAGGCATGCTGAAATAAAAGAGTGAAACAACAAAACTCTTTGAATCTAAAATTTTCAGCAAAATTTCTCTCATCAAGTTTATTTGTTTCTCTTTTTGCTTTACTCGGTATTGGGCTGGTGCAGGTTTATAGCTCCAGTTACATTTTCGCCATCGAAGCTTACAACGACGGACTTTATTTTTTTAAAAAACAGGCCCTTTTTACTTTGTTAGGTTTGTTCGCTCTTGTTTTTGCGACGCAAATTCCGTTTGAGAAAATTCGAAAATACGGATGGACCTTGTGGGTGATTAGTTTTCTAGGCGTGTGCGCGACTTTCATTCCTGGCTTAGGCGTCAAAGTAGGCGGAGCTCAGCGGTGGTTGCAACTTCCCTTTGGATTTCGTTTTGAGCCTTCTGAATTTTTGAAAATTGCTTTTAGTTTTTTATTTGCGAGTCTCGTTTGCCGTCATCAAAATTATTTAAAAAATATTAAATGGGGTTGGCTAATCATTTTGGTAACGGCTCCCTTGGTCGTACTTTTAAAACAGCCAGATTTTGGAAGCTTCGCGATTATTATTTTAGTCGCCGTGAGCCTTCTCTATCTTCAGGGATTAAATATTAAATGGCTGATGGCAGCAGGTTTAGCCAGTATTCCTGCGCTTTATTTGTTGGTGTGGAATGTGCCGTACCGCAAAGCTCGTGTGCAGGCCTTTTTAGATCCTTGGTCTGACCCGGCTCAAAAAGGTTTCCAAGTGATTCAGAGCATGCTGTCGGTTCATTCCGGTGGACTTACCGGGCAAGGCCTGGGACAAGGCCAAGGGAAATTATTTTTCTTACCCGAGGCCCATACCGATTTTACCATGGCCGTTCTGGGGGAAGAATTAGGTTTTATCGGAATTTTTGCTATTCTGACTCTTTACGGGTTTGTTATTTTTCGCGGTTATCAAATTGCCATGAAAACCGAAGATGTTTTCAAAAAAATATTAACCATCGGCTTAAGCACCACGTTTGCATTGTCGGTATTTATCAACACCGGTGTTGTGATGGGATTACTTCCAACCAAGGGTTTAACCATGCCGTTTTTAAGTTACGGCGGAAGTTCGCTGATCATTTTTTGCTTTATGTTTGGCGTTTTGCTTAACATGGAAATGTCCGAGCGATAAATGAAAATTATCGTCGCCGGCGGAGGAACGGGTGGTCATATTTATCCAGCCATTTCCGTTGTACAATCCTTGCAAAAAATAGATTCGACCATCGAAATTCTTTTTGTGGGAACGCCTCAGGGCTTAGAATCTAAAATCATTCCCCAGGCAGGTTACAAGCTCGAGCTGATTCAAAGTGGCAAACTTAATTTTTCCGGTCAGCTGATGCAAAAACTGAAATCTTTACTCAAGGTTCCTGTAGGTTTAGTTCAGTCTTTCAATATATTATTCCAAGAAAAGCCTGATTTTGTTTTGGGAGTGGGTGGTTACGCTTCGGCTCCGCTGGTGTTTGCAGCTGCACTTAAAGGTCACCGCACAGCTATTTGGGAACCGAATGCTCATCCTGGTATGGCTAATCGTATTTTGTCCCGTTTCGTGGATAAATCTTATTTGGTTTTTGCCGACGCCGCAAAATATTTAAAATCTAAAAATAATCTGGTTTTAGGGATGCCGCTCCGATCAGAAATTGAAAACGCCTCGTTAAGCCGCACAGAAAATTCAGATTTCACCATTCTTTGTTTTGGTGGTAGCCAAGGCTCGATGTTTTTAAATGATAAAATCAGCGACCTGATTTTACAAAATCTTGATGTGGCCTCAAAGATAAAAATCGTTCACCAAACCGGTCCGCGAGATTTTAAACGCATGCAGGAAAAATACAAAAATCATCCGTCAGTCGAACTTCATGAATACATTTACGATATGCCCCGCTATTACAACCAGGCTGATCTGCTTTTTTGTCGAGGAGGCGCAAGCACCTTGGCCGAAGCAGCGGCTTTTGGAGTGGTCCCGGTCGTTGTACCGCTACCAGCCGCAGATGATCATCAGCAAAGAAACGCCGAAGCTTTAGTTAAAGTAAATGCCGGATTTATGTTTTTACAAAATGATTTTAATGATAAACAATTTCTGCAGCAGATTAATCATTTAATCGAAAATAAAATAACTTTGAAAGAGATGTCTGTGCGGTTAAAACAAGTCGTGACCAAGGGTGCGGCGGATAAAATTGCTCGTGATATTTTGAACTCTATAAAGAAGTAGGATCTTTCATATGAAACTAGATACAGCCAAATTTCATTTTATAGGTATCGGTGGTATCGGCATGTGTGGTTTGGCCGAGGTTTTACATAATATCGGAGCCCACGTAACCGGTTCAGATGCCGGCGAAAATGCCAATACCGAGCGACTTAAAGAACTCGGAGTCAAAGTATACAAAGGCCATGATGGAAGTCACGTTGGACTGGCTGACGTTGTTGTGTACTCAAGTGCCATTCCCTTTACCAACCCTGAAATTCGCGAAGCCCGTAACCGAGATATTCCATTAATTCCTCGAGCCGAAGCACTGGCTGAAATTATGCGTATCCGTCGCGGCGTAGCCGTGGCCGGGACTCATGGTAAAACCACCACAACCAGTTTGATTTCATCTATTTTTCTCGAAGCTCATCAGGATCCAACTATTGTGATCGGCGGACGTTTTGAAAGAATTAAATCCACGGCACTTTTAGGAAAAGGCGAATGGCTGATTGCCGAAGCGGACGAGAGCGATGGAAGTTTTAATAAACTTTCTCCGGAAATTGCGGTCATCACAAATATCGATTCCGATCACATGGATCATTTCAAAACTTTTGAAAATCTAAAAAAAGCTTTTCTGGATTTTTCCTACCGAGTCCCTTTTTACGGAGTCGTGATTGCCTGCGGAGACGATCCAACAATTAAAAGCCTGTTTTCAGACTATAATAAAAGAATTTTATTTTACGGCTTTCATGAAGATAACGATTATATTTTATCCGGAAGTAAAGGCCACTATACCGTTCACCAAAAAAACAAAGATTTGGCCAAAAAATTACTGGGGAAGTTTCAATTAAATATTCCCGGCATCCATAACGCCTTAAATGGATTAGCTTCGATTGCAGTGGGAATGGCGGCAGGCATTGATTTCGAAACCTGCGCCTTGGGTCTAAGTCATTTCGAAGGGGTGGATCGTCGGTTTCATTTTAAAGGCGAAGCCCAGAATATTTTAGTTTACGATGATTACGGTCACCATCCGACCGAAGTGCGGGCCGCGCTGCAAGGCTTTAAAGAGAAATTTGAAAAAAATCGTTTAGTGGTTTATTTTCAGCCTCACCGATTTTCACGGACGCAACACAGCTGGCAGGATTTTAAGACTTGTTTTGGTCAAAGTGATGTTCTTTTCTTAGCGGACGTTTATGCCGCTGGCGAAGCGCCTATTCCCGGGATTACATCCGAAAAACTACTCAACGAAGTCAATCACCCGCATGGGTTTTTTAGCCCTAAAAATGATAAGCAGATCGAAAATATTTTAAACGAATTAAAACCCGGCGATGTTTTTTTAACTTTGGGTGCCGGCGATGGTTGGAAGCTAGGTTTAGATGTCCTTAGTCGTCTTAAGTAAAGTCAATTTGCGCGACTACAACTCGTGGTGGGTGGGCGGTGACGCGGAATTTTTCTGCTTGCCGCGTTCGATTGAAGATTTAAAAGAAGCTTTAGCTTACGCCAAACAAAATCGATTACCCATCAGCCTTGTGGGTGGTGGATCAAACGTCTTGATTTCAGACCAGGGTGTTCCGGGGTTGACGATTTGCTTGCGCCAATTCAGTCAGATTAAATCTCATGTTGAAAATAATAAACTTTGCATCGAAGTTTTATCGGGAACCGGAAAAAATGAATTACTTAAAACTTTTTT
>JACMMZ010000200.1 GCA_014378775.1 Pseudobdellovibrionaceae bacterium | reverse complement strand
TTAAGCTTACTGCGGATCGGAACTTAATGCTCGATTTATTGAATTAGGATGGCAATTTGCAGCCGTTTGGCTAGATCCGCCCTTCATCGCTTTACAGTTCTGTTTCCAGGTTCCGTATTCGGAAAGGTTTTTAACTTTGGCCACTGATGTATCCGTTAATTTTTGGACGAATTGTTTCTTTTTAAGAGTATTCATTGAAGCGGCAAAAATGCCGATAAAAAGCGTCATCAAAAGCACAGCTTCAATGGCAAACTGACCTTTATTATTAAGTTTAATTATTCGTCGACTCTGTTCCATGGAACCGACCCCGCATCTCCGGCACCGGGGTAAGGTTCAAAACCTGAACCCGTCGCCAGTTGTGTTTCCACGCGCGAAGCCAAACGTACTCCGCCTTCTTCAAAGACGGTTTTTGGAGCTTTCATGAGAGACGACATGAACACCACGCCGCCCACAATTAAAAGAAGTACGTATTCGATAGTCATAAATTAATTATTTTTCTACTGTTATTGAATCCATAGAATTAGTGACTTCACCTATTTTAGTGTTGAAAGCAGTTTTAATTTTTCCACCGAATACCGTTACCAATCCTACTATTACAACCAACAACAGAATGTACTCCGTAGCGCCTTGGCCACGTTCGTTGTTCGTGATGTTTTTCTTGAAGCGATTTTTTAGACTTTTTAACATTTTCATATAGTTTCTCCCCTGTATGTGTACAAAGGCTTATCGACTGATTATGAGAAAAACTTTAAAATTTATGATTTTGTTAGGATGAAAGTTCAGGCCTGTCTCATAAAGGTACGCTTCTACGGTGTAAAATGCAGTTGTGTGCATTTTGACATCTACGACCTCATTACTCAAATCAGCTAAAATCGCATCTTTTAAGTATCTGTGTAAAATAGACATAGATCTACTTTACACATGCACAAAGAGGAGTTAAGTCCACTTTACACTAAGTTGCGACAACAACCGGAACTGGCTTTTTGTATTTATTGGCCTGCTTTACGACAAGAAATAAAACAAACGCGATACAAATAAAATCCAGGGATGCTTGCAGAAAATTACCATAAGATAAAACAGCGGCTCCCGCTTTGATGGCTTCTTCTTTATTGGCGTAGGTCTCGCCATTCAACGAAATAAACTGCTGGGCGACGTTCACGCCTCTTAGGAACAAGCCAATGATCGGCATAAAAATATCGGCCACTAATGAATTGATGATTTTTGCGAAAGCTCCACCGATGATCACACCGACGGCTAAGTCCAAAACACTTCCTTGCGCGATAAATTTTTTAAATTCATTTCCCATTTCAATCTCCCTTTTTTTATTATTAGTAGTTAGCTACTAAAGCGGTGGTCCAAGTTGACGTATCTTTTTTTCCGGGAGCTGGTGTACCTTCATTGTGCTTGTTCAAATAGGCCGTTTTCAATGAGAACATGCTGGTCATCACGACCGATAAAGAAGCTTCAGCATTCCATAAAGATTGATTAGATTCTTTTGTATCTTGTAGGTATTCGAAGGATAATTTTCCTGAAACACTGGAGTTGAATTTTTCGGCTGCCTCAGTGTAAGCGCGGATATAGTTTGTTGAGTAGGTATCCTCTTTTGCCACGCCATTGACGCTGCGACTTCCTTTAAAAATATCTGAATAACGGTAACCTAATTCGGCAAACCAGTTAAACACTTCAGACTTAATGATTAAGTATTTCACACCGATATCTGTTGAATTACGCTGAACAAAAATACCGTTGTAAGGATCGGCTTCCGCCATGTGTTGGATGAACGCTGAAAATTGATCTTTAGTTATTACGCGTTCATAGCGAACACCCGCCATCCAAGATTTGGACAAAGCATCAATCACTTTTCCAGTCGAATCGAGCACTTCGGATTTTCCATCAATGTAACTACCAAATGCGGTAGCGCTATCATTTTCAGTAAAAGCCCATGTGTTCTTTGTCTTTGCGCCAACTGTTTGTGAATTTAAATTACCACTGACAACAATGGCTGAGGCTTCAGATTCCCCTTTAAATTCCTGGGCTGCTTGAACAGTCATTGTTGAAAAAATAAATAGAATTAAAAATTGCTTAAACATAACTTCTCCTGTGGTGTTGTTTTCTTTTAACGATAAAATAGACTTTTATCTAGTTATGTCAATTATTAGCTGTTATGCTATTTTGCATGAAATCCGTCGCCGGTGAAAACACCGATCTCATTGTTAAAGGTGAAAAACTTCACGTCCAGACCGAAGACTGGGCGGATAACGGAAATATCTTGGTCTCGCGCGTCTTTAAACACGGAGCCGTCATTAAAACATTTAAGCTTCCCTATGATAAAATCAATCAGGTTCACAATGAGGAATTTCGACTTAAAGCCCTTCAAAAACTGCATCAATTCGTGATTGAAAAACTTTACGCTGATTAAAATCTAGCCTCCACAGTCCATAAAAAGTGCTTCAAACTAAAGTCATGATTTCATTGAAACACGTTTACAAAACGTACGATTCAGACCGACATGCCCTGCGAGACATCAGTTTCAGTCTAAATTCTCAGGAACTGATTTTTTTAACGGGACCGAGCGGTGCGGGAAAAACAACTTTATTTAAGCTGCTTTCACTGCAAGAAAAAACTTCGAGCGGTGAGCTCAGTTGTCATAACAAGTCCATGAGTGATTTCAATCTTAAGCAAATGGTTGAGTACCGCCGAAAATTAGGAATTGTTTTTCAAGATTTTCGTCTTATGACGGAGCTGAATATTTTCGATAATATTGCAGTTCCTTTGAAGATTCAAAAATATTCTAAAAAAGAAATTTCATTCGCTGTTGAAAGCGTCCTTGAAAGGTTCGGTTTAGCGGAACACGCCAAAAGTTTTCCTGATTATATTTCAGGAGGAGAAAAACAACGCGTCGCCATCGCGCGAGCCGTTGTCCATAAACCTGATCTTCTCATCGCAGACGAACCCACCGGAAACTTAGACCGAAAAAATGCCTTATCCGTTCTCTCAATTTTTCAAGACTTGAGCGCACAAGGCGTAGCCGTGATGATTGCGACTCACGACGAAGAATTTCTTAAAAGCACCAGTTCTCGAACTTCAATTCGTCAAATTCATTTAGACGCCGGTCAAGTATTAAAGGACCAGTCATTATGAAAATAATTTACATCATTTTCATGAGCCTTTGCGTGGGCATCTTAAGTTCGGTACTTTTGGTGAAACAAAATACCAGCATTATTTTTGGTGATGCTTCAGATCTTTACACGGTTAATATTTCTGTGGATAAATCACAATCACCAGAAAAAATTGAAAGTATTTTGCAAGAAATTAAAAACATTGATAAAAGCCAAATTAAAAAAGTCACTTTGATCTCTTCTCAAGAACTTATAGCGGATGTCGAAAAAGTTCTTCCCAATTACAGTTCCGGGTTATTTGAAAAAGAAGAATTAGAACAGATTCTTAATCCCGCGGTTGAAGTTCAACTTTCAGCTGAAGCAAACAGCGCAAGTATCATAGAAAAAATGAAAATGATTACCGGGATTAACCAGGTTGTTTTCAGCGGGGACTGGGTCGAAAAATTTAAAAGCATATTTACGGCGGCTAATCATATTTTAGACACTATCTTTATATTGTTCTTTATTATTTTATCCTTTCTAATCACGGTTTTGATCCGAAATCTCTTGATCAGCACCAAAGAATCGATATCGCTTCAAGCCTTAATGGGAGCGACTCCACAACAGTCTTTTTTTAAACCGTTTTCTCAAATTATGATAGCCACTTTTATTTCCTACATTATAGGCATGGCGATGACATTTTTAATCGGGGCAGTCATAAGACAAAAAATTTCGGAAAATACTGATTTGGGATTTATCCATGATCGAATGAGTTTCCTTAATCAGACTAGTTTGTCTTTGATCGCCGTAGGTTTGATTTTTAATTTGGTTATTTCCTATGGGCTTTCTTTTATGTACATCAGAAAAGAATTCTATAAAAATGATTAATAAAGTTTTTTATTTTTTAATCATTAGTATTTTACCCCTAAGCACGTGGGCTAAAAAAAGTCTGGTTGAGCTGGAAACGGATCGCCTGCAGATTGAAACAAAAAAAGCTCTGACTTTTTCGCAAATCAATATCACCGAAAATAATATTCAGTCCCTTTCTGATGGACTTGCAGCAAGAAGAAATAAATTGGCTCAACGATTACAATCAACTCAAGCTTTAAAAAACAATAAATGGGGAACAATATTAGGTCTTAAGAATATTACGCTGCTTCAGCGGAATTTAAACACTGTCAGATCAATTCACCAGCATGATCTTAATTTTATACATGAACAAATTTATAGATTAGATGAGCTTAAACAGGAAAAACAAAATTTAATCCGAATGAACGCTCAGTTTAATACTTTGTCTCAGAAATTGAAAGGACAAGAAGACCTTATTGCTTTGGAAGAAGCTGAAGAAAACAGAATTTTGATTCAAGAAGATCGATCCTCATTGCTACTTTTAAAAGGTCAGCTGGTAAAACCGATCGAATCGAACATCAAAGAAAATTACGGTTTAGTAAAATTAAATCAATATATGATCTATAATAAAGGCTATTCCTTTGCGGCGGCTTCGGAAAATTCCAAATCACTATCAGTCCAGGCTGTCGGTCCAGGCACGGTCATTTTTCGTGACGTTTTAAATCACTGGGGCGAATCTATAATTCTGCAACATGACGGAGGTTATTATTCAGTTTACGCCAACGTCAAAAACTGCACCGTTCAGCTTGAGCAGAAAGTACAAATGTCAGAAAAGATGTGCGAATCAACTTCGGATGATCTTTATTTCGAACTCCGACATTTTAAAATTACGATTAATCCTAAAAATTGGATAAAGGACTTATTATGAAACTAAAAAATTATCTCATGGTTCCTGTTGTGATCGCGCTTGCCTTTTTGATTCAACCCTTAACCACCTGGGCTGAAGAGCGTTATACCGAGCTGCAAAATTTTTCTAAAATTCTTAACCTGATCCAGCAGTACTATGTTGATCCGGTTGATACTAAAAAATTAGTCACCGGCGCCATCAAAGGAATGCTGCGTGAATTAGATCCGCACACAAATTATATGCCGCCCGATATATTTAAAGATTTCGAATCCGAAACAGCTGGTGAATTCGGTGGACTGGGAATCGAAATCTCAGTTCAAAATAACATTCTGACAATCATTTCTCCGATTGAAGATACGCCAGCATGGAAAGCGGGAATCAAGCCCGGCGACCGCGTCGTGGCCATCGACGGACAATCTACTAAGGGTTTTACTCTTGTCGAAGCCTCATCATTACTCAAGGGGAAAAACGGTGAACCTATTGTATTGTCGGTTATTCGTGACAGCAGCGACAAGCCGTTAGATATCCGCATCGTTCGGGGCCAAGTGAAAATTAAATCAGTCAAGGCAGTCCAGCTAGATAATGGTTATCTTTACGTTCGTATTACAAGTTTCATTGAATCAACATCCAAAGAACTTGAAAAAACTTTGGCGGATTACGCTAAGGGGAAAAAAATGGAAGGTATTCTTTTGGATTTGCGAAAAAATCCAGGTGGATTATTAGAGCAAGCGATTAAAGTCAGTGATTTATTTATTAAAGAAGGCGTGATCGTCAGCACCATAGGTCGCGATCCAAAATCGAAAGAAGTTTCATCCGCTACTAAAAACGCTCCTTACCCCGATGTTCCTATTGTGGTGTTGATTAATGAATACTCCGCCAGCGCCAGCGAAATCGTGGCCGGGGCACTTCAAGATAACAAGCGTGCGGTGGTTGTTGGAGAACGCAGTTTTGGAAAAGGTTCAGTTCAATCCGTGATTAAACTGGGCGACGGAAGCGGTTTGAAGCTAACGGTGGCGCGCTATTACACACCAAGCGGAATATCCATCCAATCTGAAGGAATTAAACCAGATATCGAAATTGAAGAAGTCGATTCGGCTTTGTTTGCCAAAGCTATAACTGATAAAAAATCGCAGCGTGAAAAAGATATTACCGGTCATTTAAAAAGCGAAAATGAAAAAAAGAAAACCAGAGCCGAGAAAGCTCGTGAAGAAAAAGATTCAATGGCGTGGTGGAAAGATCTAGCGAGTAAAAAAGATAATGATTTGTCTGAATCGGAAAAATTATTTAAGGCAGATTACCAAGCTTACCAGGCTTATTCGTACTTGAAGGCCTGGAAAACTTTGAAAAAATTTAATTAATTAATTGGTCGGCCTTCCGGCCGATCTTTCGGCTTGGTCGGCCTTTCGGCCGATCCTAGTTCTGTTCTTCTTTTAAAAGCTTGGCATCCACTTCTTTAATCTTGGCCTTGGCCATGACCATGTGAATGACTTTCTCTTCGGTGATCGAATAAGAAAGCCGACTCGATTTATCCGCTGAAGCATACCATTCTTTAATGCGGGCTAATTCCATACCGGTTTGTGTCGCATACTCTTGGTATTTAGCTTCCATGTCCGCATCTGTGGCCGCTAGGTTATGATCGATGGCTAACTT
>JACMMZ010000024.1 GCA_014378775.1 Pseudobdellovibrionaceae bacterium | reverse complement strand
TTGGGATCAACCTCTTTGCTCATAAAATTTTGCGGCTCACAGTAAGCCGGCTCTAGGGCTTGAACAGAATGAGAAATAGCCACGATTGACAACAGTGTTAGCGCGAATAATTTCATTAAATCTCCATTAAATATTGGGGTTGATTTAATGGGAACATTATTAAAGCATCAGAGGTACGGGCTTAGGTCGCGTTTTTTGGTGTTGGATAACAAACTGGACTTGATTCCTTAGTTACCAATTTTAACCGCCGTCAACATCTTTAAGGTGAAGGCGCGCCAATCGGCCACCGATCAAATCGGAAGTTTTACCGTGCGGGAAATATTCGAGGTCATTTTCGTTGATCCGACACGATTGTTTGAACGAATCGCCGATATACCAGTTATCCAGGTTCGCATAAAACTCGAGTGCTTTACGTACATGACGGTAATTAGCCTGAGCTTCTTGAAGCCCAACTTCGAGTTGTTTGAGTTTCAAATTCATCTCTTCCAGAGACTGAGAGTCTTTCGACATTTATTTACAAGTCCCGTCCAATTGTCGAATCCAATTTTCAATTAATTGAACGCCTTCTTGATGAACCAGGTTCCGGCCCAGTTCAGGCATTTTATTGGCTGGACGTTGTGAACGTAGTCGACGAATAAGAATCGATTGATCTGGATTTCCGGGCACGATGTCATATTTCAATTTCGCCGCGGCCGTTCCGGCGGCGACGGGATGTTTACAAATCCCGACATGCGGAGATTTTAAATCCCTTTCGAGTTCAAGCCATAACCCCGACATTCCGGCGCTGCCACCCGGATTGTGACAATGAGAGCAATTAATATCTAAATAGGCCCGCGCCCGTAAAGGTAGTGGCACCGTAGCATCGTTATAATTGTCTGCTTTAGGTAGCGCAGCTAAATCGTCGTTTGATTCCACCATCAGATGCTTTTCCGCTAACATCTGTTGAATCTGATTTTTTCCGACCCAAGCGCCGACACCGTTTCGGTTAAGCCACTTTGCTTTGGGACCAATCGGCGACATCTTCGAATTTAAATTATGACAATTCAAACATTGATTCGCATTAGGAACATGATAAGAAAAAGTTTTTTTATCTTGAGCAGATTTCGAGCCGATCCAGTCGGTGGAAAGATCAAAAGTCTTCCCGCCGCGGGATAAGTTGGCTTCGGTTTGATTTTCATTCCAAATATAGGGTAAAGCCACCCAAGAATCTGATCGACGAATCAAGAGACGAGTTTCAATTAATTTTATTTTCTGTGAAATGGGATTTGTGTACCAAAATGTTTTGGAAATAATGGTCCCCACCGGAAAATCAAAAACTTCGGGGTCGCGGTATTTCGCCGCAAGACCATCCGGTAAAAAAATAAAACGCGATTTTAAAGCGTAATCGCTAAATAAAGTGGAAGCTAAATCATACTGAAATCCATTTGATAACGGATTCCCTAAAGGATTTTTGCTGTCAGCAAATAAATTATAAGACGAAAGCTGCGTGCAATCCGCCATCTCGGCCGCTTTAAAATTCACACGTTGGCTGGTGATTAAACGGCATTGATCATTTTCTGATAAAACGACATCGGGATAACGGCTGCGTTCAAAGCGGGGCTGCGATAAAACAACGGGTGCAATCGGCTTAAGTTCACAATTATGATCATCGATATCCCACGTCACCGGGCCACCCGGAAAAATTAACTGCTTGCGGCCGCTATCGAGATGCATATTTCCAAAGGTAGCGGGCTTTCCCTCCGCTGAACTGTTTCGAACGACGCAGATTCTTTTATCACCTTCAAACTTAGTTTTATTATAAGTGCCATCTCGAATTCCATCGTACATAACATCGGGAATATTCAATTGAAACAACCAATTTGCGACCAAATTAATTTCATTGTTTAAATTAATTTGGACGGATCTTTTTCCGTTGGTCTGATTGTCGTGAATAAAAATACTATGTGGGGTCGGATCAAAAACGGATTCATCTTCAATTTTAATCCCAGTGATCAAATAATTTACCATCACCATGTCAGAAAAATCATTTTCAGAAAATTTATTGTTAAAAATTTCAATATTTTTTGTGGCAACCACTAAAAGACCAATTCCTTTTGCGACCGAACTGACAATGTTCCCGGCCGGTGCATAATTACGAAGATTATTTCTTAGAATGGTATTATCAAAAATTCGAATCTGACCACCTTGGCGGAGATTTAAATTCGGTAAATCAAATATCAAAATTCCCGCAGAATTCTCAGTAGCTTTGTTGTGGTACACATCTGCATTTTGGGTATTTTCAATTTCAATACCCGCAACGTTACCGTAGGCCAGATTATTTCGAACGATCACATTCTTCGATTGACCGACATAGATCCCGGAATCCGAAGCTCCGCTGACTTCACATTCTTCGATCAATAAATTTTGTGTGCTCACGGGATAAATAGCATAGCCACCGTTATTTGAATCAGGTCCACGCGTCCACTTCATTTCAATGCGGCGGATAACAACTCCATTCGATCCCGTGACTTTCACTCCGTTTCCATCGGTATTTAAAACTGTGAAGTCCTCTAAGGTCACCCCGTCATTTGTGGCGAATATTCCCTGTTTACCGGCCGTTTGACCATCGAAGTCTAAAATTGTTTTTCCTTTTCCTTTACCACGCAAAGTGATGAAGGGCTTCGAAATGGAAATTTCATCTTTTAAATTAAAACGGCCTTCAGGTATTTCGACAATCGATCCCGGGGGTGCCGAAATCAACGCATCTTGCAGTCTTTCAGCAAAATTTTCGCCTTTAGAAATCTGAATAACTGCTGCAGAGGCAGACAATTTTTGAGTCGAATTGAACGCCGGCAGGCGTTTTTGTTCAGAAATGCTTAACGGATCAAATACGTTAAATTCAAAAATAACATAGCCGACGACAGCAAAGGTAATTAAAAAAAATAGACTCAATCTAAGGGCTTTCATGACATACTAGCTATAGCTAAAATAAGCCTCATAATCACGTCCTTTGTTTCGAAATAAATTCCTGACAAGCCTTAAAAGACCCTTTAAACACTACTTGAGCCTGACGTCTTTCGATGCTCCCCAAATACAACGGGTCATAATAGTAAACAAGAAGCTTTTCAATCCATTGTTTATTGCTTTCAAGGCTACCGCTAACTGCAAATTCAGTTTCCGACTGAATCAAAAGTGAGGTGATTTCTTGCGAACGAAGTCCCCCTAGTTTTTTTTCGATTGATTTTACCGATTTTTTAAATCCCGCAAAAAAAGTGGATGGATCAAAATCAGAATTTAAAATGTAATCTTTATAAATATTTCCGACCCGTTCTGACAAATCTGCTTGGATCCATATGATAGAAGATTCCCGCATCTTATTGAAAAGAATTTCCGGTATGATGTTTTTTCCGATCAGGCGACTCTCATCTTCCAGTAAAATAAAATTTTTCATTGTATTTAAGTTATTTTTTAGAAGCTCCACCGCTAAAGTATTTTCAAAATTAATTTGTGAAGGCTGCGGATCCAGTCGCGCCCCGAAAGCTGAGCCCCGGTGCCGGGCCAAGTGTTCTAGATCAACCGCAATCGGCCGACTCTCGGTAGACTTAATCAGCTCGGTCTTACCACTTCCCGTAGGACCACTGACTAAAATAATTTTTGAATCCGTCACAATCTGATTTGTTTTATCCACCAGATGATTTCGTGATCTTTTATAACCACCCGTTAAAATAGGCCGATCATAGCCGACCATCTTAAGCCATTCTTGCGTGATTTGCGAACGAAGGCCCCCACGAAAACAATAAATCGCGGCTTTAGGATATTTTTTTAAATGCTCCGTCCAAGCTTTTACTCTATCTGCTTTGACCGAACCTTGGATTAATTCATAACCTAATTTCAAGGCTTCTTGTTGACCTTTTTTCTTGAAGACTATCCCGATCTGAGCACGCTCTTCATCATTCAGTAGCGGAAGATTTACAGCCTGAGGTAAACACCCCAAATTAAATTCAACCGGAGCGCGCACATCGATCAACGGTGTATCATCTGAAAATAGAGAATCCAAATCTTCGGGTGTAATATTGTGATTATTCAAAAATCACCGATTTTTGTTCCAGCTCAACGACACAGCCAATCACTGCGACTGATTGAAAACGATTTTTTAAAGCACGAATAAAATCTGGACTGTAAAGAGGGTCCACCGCAAGCAGTAATCCACCGCTGGTTTGTGGATCATGAATTAAAGATTTAAATAAAATGGATAAGCGGTCGGACTGCACTGACTCATTCGTATAATCAGCATTACTTCGATGAGCTTTAGTTAAAAACTTTTTTTCTAAACAATTGAAAGCCAACTTAAAAACAGGAATTTTTTCAGACTCGATTTTCAAAGTCACTTGCGATGCTTTGGCTAATTGCATCGAGTGACCCGAAAGGCCAAAGCCCGTGATGTCGGTCGCCGCATGAACCGCGTTGATTTGATCGTCTGATAAAAAATCAATCGCGTTATTTAATTGAGACATACTTTGAATAACATCCAGCATATCATTTTCTTTAAGTTCTTGTCGCTTAAGTCCTGCGGTGATTGTTCCCGTTCCGATCGGTTTCGTTAAAATAAGATGATCCCCTACTTTTGCGCCCGCATTAGTCCATATTTTTTCGGGGTGTACAAAACCGGTTACCGACAATCCAAATTTTAAAGTATCGTCATCAATCGAATGTCCCCCAACAAAATTAGCGCCCGCTTCGGCTACCACATCGCTGGCCCCTTGCATAACTTCGACGATCGTATCGGAACTCATAGTAGCCAACGGAAACGCTAATATCCCCATAGCGGTTTTAGGACGACCACCCATGGCATACACATCGCTTAAGGCATTGGCCGCCGCTACGGCTCCGAAATACCGAGGCGAATCTAAGATTGGAGTAAAAAAATCTAAAGTTTGAACGAGAGCGATCGATTCATTGATCTTATAAACACCGGCATCATCAAAATAGCGACCATCGACCAAAAGCTCACGATGAGGTTTGGGAAATTGAACTTGTGATAAAATGTGTCGGAGCTCGGCCGCCGAAACTTTGGCTGCGCATCCACCTTTTTGAACGGTCTGGGTCAATGCCATTTCAATTTTTTCCAAATGGTGCTCCTCTTTTTTTGAGAATATACCTCAAGTCTAACCTCATCAAGTTTTCATTTAGAACTGAAAATTCATAATCGTTTGCATATCCATGTCCTCCAACGTTATCTCTTGAGTCGATGAAAAAGATGATTCTATTATATGTGCTATTTTTAAGCTTTAATCTATTTGCCCAAACAAATCAGCTGGGCCTAAATGATCTATCGATCCTGATTCCACTTCCAAAAAATACCAATGAGATGACGCATTTTTTAAGCCCCTTCGATGATCTGCTACCTCGGTCGGTGTTTAAACTTTTACCGATCTTAACTCCGATGATCGACCAAGAAAAAAATTATCTCCACAATCTAAAAGTCATTGGAATTCGTTTTGATCCTTGTTTTAGCGAAGGCTTCGGACCTCAAGCGTGCCAATCCCAGATTCGACTGGTGTGGCAGCCGATTTATTTCAAAACCGATAGTCAAACAGGATTTTTATCTCCGAATACAATGGATACTGCGGTTCATACTTTTTACAATTTAAATTCCTCCGAATGGAATCATGTCGTCTCGATACTGAAAAATATTTCGAAGACTGATATCACCGCCCCACTTCAAATTAATCCCACTTTACAGCAACAGGGATTCGCCGGCCTATTCTGGGCCCAGATAAAAAAAATCATCTTAAAGTCAGCCGGTCAAAAAAATCTGGTGCGTGCTACGGTGTCAACCATTCGCATGGATCGGGTTTGGGCTTTTCAAGGATTTCAAAAAAGAGTCGATGGCACTTGGAAACAAATGGAAATCCCAACTTTGAAATCTCCAAATCATCCTGAATCTCGAATTGTTAATCAGGCCTTTTTCATCGAACCAGATGCTTTCCTTAATTTAACCGAATTCAAGGGCACAGTGACATTGATGGATACTAAAAATACCACTTGGTTTCGATTATTAGCTGATTCAGAAAAATTTAAAGCCACTCAAACCGAAGATCAAATTAAAACCGCTTTACAAATCGCTTTTAAATTAGAAAACCCGAATCAACATAATCCTGGAACTATTGATTGTGTCAGCTGTCACTTAGCGCAAACCGTTCGATTGTGGGGTACTAAAAACTTTCCGACCTGGGACTTTAACCTTCTTTTTTTGCAAGAGAACTATGTCAATCCGTCGTTAAACTTAAAAAATACATCCGTAAACCCGGCGCATACCAACCGGGTTCGAAGCTTTGGTTATTTCGATAACGAACCGATTATTTCACAGCGAGTAATTAATGAAACAGCGGAAATCCTCAAAAATCCACTTTAAATAAAAAAGGAATCGGATTTCAAACCGATTCCTTTTTTATTATTTATCTAAAATTTTAGAGCTTATTTTGTTGCTGCTGGCTTTGCTTCGGACTTCTTCGATTGACGTGCATCTCTGAATTCTTTTCTGAGATTTTTACATGAATCTGAAATCACCATTTCTTTATGTTCTTTTTTGTAGGCTTGAAGGCATTTAAGTAAACCTTTACCTAAATCTTTATTCCCACAACCCGCCATTGAAATTTCCGCGGCGCAAGCTGATTTTAATTCGGCATCCTTAGCGGCGCGATCGCCTTTAGCCATCGATACTGTTGACGTGATTAATACTAAACTGACCATAAGTGCTTTTATCATAAATACCCCTTTGTTTGTTGTTTGTTCTTATAGATACTTTATAACAAAGTTATAAAGGGGACATGAAGACGGAATTAATATTTTTTAATTCTTAAGCCCAAGGCCCTGCAAATCATATAATCCGTAACGAATCGAGGCAAAATCCAAGGTAAGAAAACGTTTTGGAATTTTCGAGGCACCGGAGAATATCTTATTTTGGGACTTTCTGAAAAAGTTGCATGCAAAATATCTTTGACCACCACGGATGGTGGTAAAGCATGGGCTTTCTCATGGCTCGCAAACTCAATAAAACGATCAAACGATTCCTGGTAGGCGGAGTTCTGGTACCGCATCCGAATAGCTTCAAACCCCTTTGACCAAATCGGCGTTTGAATCGACCCCGGTCCAATCAAGATAACTTTGATCCCATACAAATTTAATTCCCGGCGAAGAGATTCAGAAAAACCCTCAACTGCGTGTTTACTGGCGCAGTACCCTGCCAAAAAAGGAGTTCCACCTACTCCGCTGATCGATGATATATTAATAATTCGACCTTTTGCTGGTATCAAATACGAAATCAAAACCTGAGTCAGTTTCATCACGGCTAAGACGTTGGTGGTGATGGTGTTTTGAACTTCAGAAAAATCTTGATGTTGAAACGGGGCTGACAAAGCCATGCCGGCGTTATTAATTAAAATATCGATCTGCATGATTTTATTTTCGCTTAATAAATTATGGATTGAGTCAATCTCGGTCAAATTGAGAAAATTACATTTCCATAAAATAAGTTTGCTTCCATATTTTGACTTTAAAGTCTCTACAGAATGAAATTCTCGAACGGCGCCAATCACTAAATGCCCTTGTTCTAAAAAACTTTCTGCCGTGGCTCGTCCGATACCGGTGCTAATTCCGGTAATGAGAACTGTTTTCATACATTACTCAAGAAAGATACGCTGGCGTGATCGGAAGACTTCACATTTACCTTTAAAATCATGTTGAGACACACGACTTCGCGGAGCGGTTTGCAAAAAGCGTTTCAGACCAGGGCTGTTCGAATTCACCATATTAAGAACTTCTTGCGGATCTGGATTATGCGAAAAACCAAGTTCAAACAGCAACGACCAAATACCGTGTTTCCAGTAGGCATAATCTTCAAAAGTTCCGTCAGCAGGATAAAGTAATTCGGTGTTGTTACCGGTTTGATAACCGCTTTCTACCGTAGCGGCCGAAACAAGTTTTTTATAATCTTCATCGTACGGCGTAGATAAGTCATGGGTTGAGATTCCCCAAGGGTAAACCACCATAGCCGAGTAGGTGTGAAGTGTGGCTGAAATGACAATATTTTTATCTTCAATAAACTGCGCTAAAGCCGTGGTTGAACGCAGCTGAAAAGATTTCGTATTTACACAAGGTCCCGGGTAGTCTCGATTCGCGTCGATCGAAGTTTTATTGTTATTTTCTTCTCGTAAATTTTTATTGTAACCAGAAATATTCAATACAGGAATGACCCATACCGTTTGATCTTTGATCGGAGCTTTTGCTAAATACCGCGCAAAACCCATTCCCACTTCGGTCGATCCATATTCGTTCCCATGATGCGTAGCAACCACTAAAGATTGAACGGCACCATGACCTATTTTTAAGCCCTTAATCGGAAGTCCTTGGTCGTTATTGGCTAAGGTAAAAATTTGAATTTGATCCGCATGATCTTTGGCGAGCTGCTCCATCTGATTAACGACATCATCGTATTTGGTCGCACCAGCTGCAAAGCTGTTTAAAGTCTGAAATAAAAATAAAGTTAACAGGATTTTTCGCATAGCTAGCCTTTCGTGGTAGTCTCACAAAATTATATCCTTGAAGCTAGGCTCAAGTACTAGGAAGATGTGTCGGCTTTAATTTGAACTAGACTTATGTCGGCTTGATGTCGAAGGCTAATTTGAGATCATCCCAGGCTTTTCTTTTGAGTTCCGGATTTTTTAACAAAATGCGTGGAGAAAATGTTTCGCCTTTTTCATGGGGCTGATCCCGTAAAATAATTTTGAAACTAGCGCATGAGTTTTCGGATAATTTATTTTCGCCTAAATCAAACACCGCGTACTCTGATGGTTGGAGCTGAAGCGCTCCAATCATTTTTTTTAACAGGCTCGATTCCTCTAGACTGTAATTAGATAAATTTTCTACCTGGATAAAATACTTGATGGTGTCATTTTTCATCATGCTTGCATTTTCAGCAACATCAAGTACAATGGAGTTGAGCCCTAAAGTCTCAGTTAGAAATGAAAAATATTGTTTGAATTCACTATTCATAGATAATTTCTGAATATACACTGAGAGACTAAATTAAAAAAGGACAAATATGAACTTTTTGAAAAAACCTTTTCACCTTTTCGCTTTCCTTGTGACCGCATACGTTTCCGCAATCACTTTGATCAATTACAGCCTGGGCCAATCCGGACTGAGCGGATCATTTTGGTCAACGAATACGGCGCTCAAAGTTTTCTTGTATGTTTGTGTGATGACTCATCTTACGATTACTTGCATGAGTCTATCATTTCACCGGTCGCACACCCACAAAGGTGTGAATTTTAATAAATATATCGATACTATTATGCAAACCTGGCTGTGGCTTGTCACCAGTATGTCAAAACTGGATTGGGTTTCTGTGCATATGTATCACCACATCCATTCGGATAATGAAAAAGATCCTCACAGTCCGATTCAAAAAGGCCTCGCGCATGTTTTCTTTTTCGGGGCATGGGATTATAACGCCGCGAAAGCCTCTGCGGATGTTTTAAAAATCAGAAATCGTTTACCAGTTACCCCTTATGAATTATTTATTTCAAAAAATCTTTTACTGGGCCCAACTATCATGGTGTTTTTAAATTTGGTGGCTTTCGGTCCAAAATGGGGATCTATTTTGTCGGTTATTAATTTTTTACTTTCACCTATTTTTGCCGTCGGCGGAGTCAATGCGATCGCTCACTGGATTGGTTACAAAAACCATAAGACCCCAGATAATTCTCGTAACGTGGGTTTTTTGATACCGCTTAATTTTCTTATTTGTGGTGAATTAGATCATAATAATCACCATGCTCACCAAAAATCCTGCTCATTTCGTCACAAATGGTATGAATTTGATATCGGTTTTTTCTATATCAAAATGCTCAGCTATTTTAAATTAGCCGAAATTCGTACTGTATATAATCCGACTAAATTTAAAAAAGAATTAGCGCTGAAAGCTCTGTCCCTCATCGAAGCCAATCATAACTTCCAAGAAAGATTGTCGCTGCTGGCGAATGAGCTAAATCACAACGTTCAGGATTTGAAAGAACAAATTATCGCTTACCTCGAAGGTAAAAAACATCAATTGCAAAAGCCCGCTAAACAATTTGCCAAAGAAATCAAAGTTTACTTAAGACAACAAGAAATGATGCAAGCCTAAGTATATATGATTACGCTTGAACCCTTTAAAGCGTCGCCTTTTTTTTTCCATTCGCATTTACAAACTATCTTCGGTGAGATTTTTGGATCTTCACCTAAGATCACTCATCTACTTCAAAGTTTTGAGGTGAACTTACCTGATGGCGATCAATTGATCTGCGAACACCTTCCAGGCTCCAGTCAAACCGTCTCACTACTTTGTCATGGTTTGACGGGCGATAGTCGTTCGTCTTATTTACTGCGAACGGCAGAGCATTTAAAAACGCTGGGACATCACGTGGTTTTGATGAATCATCGTAATTGTGGGCTTGGCTTTGGAAAAGCCAGTCGACCTTATCATTCGGGTAGCGGGGCTGATATTGGCGAAGTGATCTTTGCACTTCGCCAAAAATTTCCCGAGACTAAAATTATTTTATTCGGCTATTCTCTGAGTGCGAATGCCAGCTTGCGCTTACTGTGTGAGCCTGAAATTTTATTTAAAAATCAGATCGATCGGTATTTACCAGATGCCGCCTTTATCGCAAATCCTCCGATCAATTTAAGTCGAGCTTCCGACTTATTGGGTTCCGGAATAAATCAAGTTTATGAAAAATTTTTTGTTCGAGGTTTAAATCAATTATTACGAAAGCAGATCCATACAAAACTTATTAATCCGGATCGATTAGATCTGAAATATTTTAATTCGAATATGCGGATCAAAGAGTTTGATAATCGCTACACATCTATTTATTCTGGCTTTCAAAATGCCGATGATTATTATGAAAAATGTTCAACTTACAAAAAAGTTGAAAAAATAAAGATTCCCACGTTAATCCTGACCAGTGACGATGATTCATTTGTCGATGTGCAAGACTTTAAAAATCTTGCGCCATCTCCAACGGTTCAAGTTCTGATCACTCGGGGTGGTGGGCACTTAGGGTATATTTCCAGCCGCACGAATCGGTTAGGCAGTTACCGCTGGCTTGACTACGCTGCGGTAGAATTTGCAAAGCAAATTTTTACTTAGAAATGAATATTCATCCCCGGATCGCCTTGCAAGTGGTACCACTCTAAATTATCCGTGACCTCACTGGCGTTAGCCCAGTGACTTGCTAAATAAAGTTGCCCGGCTAAAATAGCCTGACCTAAATGAGAAAAATTCTTCTTTGAGTGTTCCATCGCTATTCCGGTGGCCATGATAGCGGGCGGATGCCACGAAATGTTTACGCTTCCACCCAAGTAAGCAGCGGCACCAAATCCATCATTGGGAGTTAAACCAAATACATTCATAAATCCCGAACCAAAAAAGCTTCCAGACAATCGACCATTCATGCAAGCTACATCAATAACGATGGGCTTAACGGCGTCTTTATTTCGGATGTCTGCAAAAGAAGCCATGTCATACTTTTGATTCATGCTGGGCCAAGACGTTCCCGAGCCGTGTCCCATGTAGGTTAACCAAATAGCTCCGGCGCTTAAAGCGCTATTTAGTTCTGTAGGATTAGATTTTTTATCATTTTGAAAAAAATGAACCGTTTTGAATTTCATTTTC
>JACMMZ010000199.1 GCA_014378775.1 Pseudobdellovibrionaceae bacterium | reverse complement strand
ACATAATATTTATTATTTGAATTACGGACTGATTTCAGGACTATGGCCTGTGGGCTTGGTTGCCGCAGATTGAAAAATTCTGAACAATATCAATGTGGTGATAGATATACAAAAACTGAAGACTATTAAGATGCTGGTTTTAGACGTTGATGGAATATTAACGGATTGTAAAGTCACGTTGGACTCTAGTGGCGAATGGAAAAGAAGTTATTCTATTCGTGATGGCGTGGGTATTAAAGCCTTGATTGAAAATAATTATAAAGTCGCCATCATCACTGGCGCTAACGCAATTGACGTGCGCGCACGAGTGAAAATGCTCGGGATTCATTTTCTGTATGAAGGGTCGATCGATAAGATGCCGGCCTTTATCGATTTGCAACAGAAGTCAGGTTTTACACCAGATGAAATGGCTTACATGGGGGATGATTATTTCGATATTCCCCTTTTGAACGAAGTAAAATTTTCGGCCACCGTTCCTGATGCCATGGACGAAGTAATATCGTCGGTTCAATACATTACGAAGCGTCCGGCCGGTAACGGTGCGGTTCGAGAAGTTTGTGATTACATTTTAAAATACGGATATTACGCCAACCAAACTTGAGGGTTTATGAAGAAATTGTTTTTGAAAAAAAGCCTGATGACAATTATTTTTCTGTTGAGCTCTTTGGCTCACGCAGCTGATGAAATTGAAGTACCCGATGACGAATTAGCCAAGGAATCTGTTCTGCCGGTATTTGACAGCGTAGTCAGCGTCAAAAATCGTAATGTCAGTACCGCCGGCCGATTTGATTTCGGAATTTTCGGCGGATTAGCTTTGACTGAACCGATTAATAATACCACCAAAGTGGGATTGGAACTCAATTACCATCTGAACGAGAATCATTCTTTAGGTGCGAATTTTACGATGAACAGCTCGGGGTTATCTAAGGATGCACAAGGCTTAAAAAATGACTTTGCTTTAGATTTTAATCGTGCACCTAAACCACAAAGCACCATGATGCTGGATTACAACTACAGTCCCTTTTATGGAAAAATGTCGGTGACAAAAGAGGGCGTGATGAACACAACCATATACGGTTCAGGCGCTCTAGGACTCGTTAAGTACGAACATAAAAGCTTTCCAGCAATAGCTATCGGTATCGGAGAACGTTTTTATTTTACTCATCGATTTTCTTTAAAAGTTGATCTGCGGGTGTTTGCACATCAAGCGCCGATTCCATTTCAAAAAGGTGCTATGTGTGATGGAAGTTTAGGGCTATGTAACGGCGGTGTGGGTCTGAGTCCACAACCGGTTCCAGCCCTGTCCAGTTTTAAAGAGAGATTAACTTACACGACGAATCTTCAAATAGGTGCAAACTATTTATTTTAAGGTTGAGGGATGAAAATGAAATTGAGAATTAATTTAAAGTTGATGATGACAATACTGGTGGCGATGAGTTTGCCTTCAATCAGCGTCATGGCACAATCCAATGCAGATGATCTCGAGGTTATCAACCTTGAAGATCTTTATAAAAAAGAAGAAATCAAAGTTCCTTCGCCGGTTTATACTCCGGCGCCAACAAATCAAGCGGAAGCCGACAGGTCAGGATCTGAGACCAAACCGGCCGATGTTGCAACTGAACCGAAGGCTGAAGAAATAAAAGTTAAAGAATTAAAAGATCTGAATAAACTGGTTCCATTTAGCGAAATTTCAGTCATTCAAAGAAAATTTATGCCAAAATCTGAACGGCTTCAAGTTTACTTAGGCGCGGGATTAACTACGAATACGCCTTGGTTTACCAATTATGGCGCTAAATTAAATCTGGCTTATAACTTTACCGAGTCTTTCGGACTAGAGATTTCAACTTTATTTTTAACTTCGTCTCCTCGTGATGTAGCTAAAGAAATTCAAGAGCAGCACGATGTGCAAGCCGATCAGTTTATCTACACCAAAGGTTATTACGGATTAGATCTTGTGTGGTCTCCGATTTATGGAAAAATTGCCTACGATAGTTCAAACATCATCAATTATGAAATGTATTTTTCCGTCGGTGGGGGCCAATCAAGTACCAATTCAGTAGAAAAAAATGTACCGACGGCGCACATCGGAGTCGGGCAAATTTTTTCGTTATCTAAATCGATGGCCTTCCGTTGGGATTACGGCGTGAATATTTTCCAAGCTACGCCAATGCCATCGAACACGGGAACAACCGGTAATACACAAAAAAGTACGTACAACGATCTCGTGTTAACTGCGGGACTTAGTTTCTTCTTTCCGGAGGTTACTTACCGATGAAAAAATTATTATTATTACTCTTGATCAGCGCGACGGCTTTTGCAGCGCCACCTAAACCGAAGCCGGCTAAAAAAGCGATTCAAAAATCGTCGATTACCGCGGCCATCAGCCAAATGAAAAGTGGACAGCATTTATCCGCGGCTAATAATTTGTTAGCCTTGAGTCGTCGACCGGAACTTCAATCCGATCGATCACAAATCAAATTTTTGCTTGGTTTAGCCTTGATGGAATTAGAAATGAACCAAGTAGCCACGTTTCAGTTTGTCGATGTCATCAAAATAGGTGATCCTCGTTTTGTTAAAAAAGCCATTGAAAAGCTTCTCATCGTTACCGATAAATTGGGCGATGAAACCTTACTAAATTATGCCATTCAACGAATTGATGTGAACAGTCTTCCGAAATCCACTCAGGAATTAATTTATTTCCGTTTGGGTGAAATTAAGCAAAAATCTGGTCAGTTTGCGGAAGCTAATCGCATGTATTCGCAAGTTAATCCAGGAAGTCGCTATTACCTGAATTCATTGTATAATTTGGGTTTAGTTCAAGCAGAAGCCGGTCAAACGGGTCTAGCTTTAGAGACATTTCAAAAATTGGTGAGCACAAGAACGAAAGCTAATGTGACCGATACCAACAAAGTAGCGGCGCAGATGGCGATTGCTCGGACCTTGTATCAAAAAAAGGATTGGGAAAAATCGATCGAAGCTTATTCGTTGATACCGCGCGATCATCCGTTATGGCATGATGCGGTGTTTGAGCAAAGTTGGGCCATGTTCCGCGCAGCTCGCTTTCGTTCTTCATTAAGTAATTTTCAAACTTTGCATTCAAGCTATTATGATGATTTCTACATCCCGGAATCTTTATTGCTGCGATCGATTGTTTACCTTTACATTTGTAAATACGACGAGATGGATAAAGTTTTAACTTTATTCGATAAACAATACGGCGTGGTCGGAAATCAGATTCAAAAATTTCTACAAAGCAGTAATAATGCGGAAGCCTATTACCGCGAAGTGGAAAAGGCTTACGCTTACAAATACCAAGACCGCGCTAAAGCTCGTGGAAAGCTTCCTTACATAGCGACACGTTTTATCGCCAACGAGGGAAATGTGCGACGTTCGCTTTCTTACATTCAAAAAATCCTTAAAGAGAAAAAAATGATCGAAGACGATTCGCGCATTAAAAATTTAGTGATCGGATCTTATTCTTTAAAACTTTTAAATAACCGTATTAAAAGTGCAAAAGATCGTACCGGAGATATGGTTAAGGCTCATCTTCAAAACATGGCGACTGAATTAGTCGATTTGCGTGAGCAGGCCAGTCTGATCCGTTACGAAATGATCAACGGCAAGAAAGAAACGCTTAAAAAACGCCTCAGCGAAAAAGATATCAACGATAAAACAGAGACCGATGAAAAAAGCCGCGAATTCTATGCGCAGAATGGATATGAATATTATCCGTTCCAAGGAGAATTCTGGTTAGACGAAATCGGTAACTATCACTACCTAGGTAAACAAAGTTGCGAGTAAATATGAAAATTAAAAATGTGTTCACTATTTCTTTATTAATTTTATTAGGCAGCTCGCTTCACGCGGCTCCGAAAAAGGCTTCGGCTAAAGCTGCGCCGACGAAGAAAACGGCTTCGCAACCGGTCAAGAAAAAATTGACGGTGGGTGAAGTACTTAAACGCGCGCAGGAAGACAGCCGAGGCGGAAAACTTCAGCAAGCTCAAAAAGCGGCGATGGCGATTCCTGATTCAAAAATAACTTTTCAGCCGAGTCAAAATGCAAATGTGAATCTGAATTCAATCAAGCCTCCGAAATCGACCGAGCTTTTAAATCAAACCACCCCGCGCTCGGGTAATGAGATCGAGTACGAAAAAACTCTTGATCAACAAATTCAAGAACTTTACAAATTGACTCAGAAATTCGCTAAAAATCAAGCCCGGGGAGAATTGTGGCTTCGATTGGCTGAGTTGTATGTTGAAAAAGCGTCATTAGTCGATTTTAGAAAACAAGATATCTATGATCGTCAGTTGAAAGAATTTTTGGATGGAAAAACTAAGATCAAACCAATGATCGATACCGCCGAAGCGAAACAGTACAACAAAAAAGCCATTCAACTTTATGAATGGTTTATGAAAGATTATCCTAACGATGAAAAGCAGAGCCAAGCGTTGTTCTTCTTAGGTTACAACTACTACGAATTAGGTGATTCCGAACAAGGTACGAAGTTTTATAACGAATTAACTCGAAAGTTTCCAAAAAGTCAGTACGTGATCGAAGGCTACTTTGCTTTAGGTGAATATTATTTCGAAAAAGAAAAGTGGGCCGACGCTTATAAAGAGTACGCTAATATCATTAAAAAGCCGAAGCATCGCCTCAATACTTTTGCCATGTATAAAAGCGCGTGGTGTCTCTTTCGAATCGGAAAAGTGGAAGATGCCATTAAGTACATGGACTATATCATCAAGAACAAAGGCGCTTCGGCCGGCAACGAAGGTGCTAACGGTAAAAACGTAAATAAAAATCGGCTAGAAATTGAAGCGGCCCGAGATATCGTGGTCTTCTTTGCCGATACCGGCGATCCTCAGCGCGCCATCACTTATTTCAGTCAGAATGTGACTCCGGCAGCTAAATTAAGCGCCTTAGAAAAATTAGGCTATTTCTACGCGGATAAAGGAAACCGTGATGGATCAGCTCTGATTTTTCATCATTTAATTGAAGAAAATCCCAATTCGAAAAAAGCCTTTGAATACCAGTATCAAATTGTACAAAACTATTTTTATGCGAAAAATTCTCCGCAGTTCAAACAAGAATTGTACAAGTGGATTAATGATTACAGCAATAAGTCCGCTTGGTATGCCGCAAATCAATCGGATAAAGCCTTTGTGGACAACTCTTACAAGTTACGCGAACAAACTCTTAGAAATTATATTCTCCAACAACATCAAACGGCACAGAACTCGCGTGCTTCTTTTTCGCAAAAAAGTGGACTTGAAGGTTACCAGATGTATTTTCAGGAATTTCCGGATTCCGTTCAAGTGGCTGATATGAGATTTTTCTACGGAGAGTTGCTTTATGATATGGGCCGTTTTGAGGAAGCTTCTTTGCAGTACTCTTGGGTGGTAGAAAATGCTCCCAAAAATAAATTTGCGGCCAAAGCCGGACAAAATATTATTTTAGCGGCAGAGCGCGCATTGCCAAAAGATGAAGAACTGCAAAAACGTGTCGGCGATTCGATTGAACCTATAGCCATCGATCCCAAAGTTGAGCGTTACATAAAAGCCGCCACTCTTTATTTAAGTAAGTTTCCGAACACGGAACGTGATGCCGAAATTCGCTTTAAGACGGGTCGACTCTATTACCAAACAAATCACTTCAATGAAGCCGAAATAATCTTTAAAGAAATTATTCAGAAGCATTCAAAAACAAAGTACGCTGAATATTCAGCTAACTTACTGCTAGATATGTATAACTTAAGAAAAGATTATGAAGGTCTTTCTAAAATGGGTAATGAATTATTAGCTAACAGCGCTATTTCTTCATCAAAAGCGGGAAATGATATCCGCGGAGTTTTAGAAAAAGCTAATTTTAAAAAAGCCCAAGATTTAGAAGAAGAAAAAAAATATCTGAAATCGGCTGAACAGTATGATCTATTTGTGAAGCAGAATCCTAATTCAGAACTCAGTGCTATGGCGATCTTTAATGCTGCCGTGAATTACGAGCGTTCTGGTGAGACAGTCAAAGCGAGTCAAAACTACCAGAAAATCGTCGCATCAAGTGATAAAAAAACCGAAAGCTTTAAGCCTAAAGCCAAAAAGTTATTAGCAAAGCTTTATCAAGATGCCGGTCGATTAGAAGATTCGGCCCGATATTTTGAAGCTTTAGCGATTGAAAATCCGAAAGACGCCTTAGCTACGAATTATTATTATAACGCTGCGATTATGTACGATACTCTGGGTGAAAATAGTAAAGCTCTAAAAAGCTATGGCGAGTTCATAAAATTAAATAGAAATAGTAAAGACAAAGCCGAGGCGATTCACGCTCAAGCCGAAATTTATGCCAAGATGAATGCGCGCAGCCTTGCGGTAGAACGATACACAGAATACGTCAACATGGTTCCCGATAGCGGCGATAAAGCTGCCGCTTTAGATTACCTCATGCGAAATGATCGTAAGCGTAAGGACGAAATCGAAAAATACCGCAATCGTATCGTGGCCATGCACCGTCGTTTATCCGGAGATGAAAAAGCAAAAGCGGCATCTTTTGTGGCTAAGATCAGATACACCGAAGTTGAAAAAACTTATAATGAATTTGTTCAGATTAGAATTCCAGCTAATGCCGCTAAACAAAAAGCAGCGGTAGATAAAAAATTAGAATTTATCACCAGATTAAGTAAAGAGTTAACGGAAGTGATTAAGCTTGATTCAGCTGAAGAAATTATTAAATCCATTGTTATGTTAGGTGATGCCAATGAACACATGGGAACCAGCATCTTAAATACGCCGCTCCCAACAGATTTGGGTGTAGAGCAGCGTAAAATTTATCAGACTAAAATTGCTGAGATCGCTGACCCGTTCACAAAGAAATCAGCAGAGAGTTATAAGCTAGCCGTAGAGAGAGCTCGAGATTTAGCAGTCTATAATAATGCTTACCGAAGTGCTTATTCAAAGCTCAGCGCGAAAGATCCAGAGATGTACTACAACAAGGGTGAAGTAACTTACGATAGCCGCTTGATGAATTGGTTAGGTGAATAATGAAAAAATTAAATAGATCCGTTGTTTTAAATCTGATGGCAACCATAGTGATGGCGGTTGCCTTCAGTTGCGCCGGGCCTGCTAAGAAAAGTAATCCAAGTCATTCCTATGAATCAGCCACCGAAGAGACTGGATCTGCAGTCTCTTCTCCGGCGGTGATTGAAACCGAAGCCAAACCAGATACGAAACGAGCACCCATCGGCAGCGAAGATGCCTTATCTCAAGGGATCAAAAAACAAAATGATGCTGAGATCATTAAAGTATCGCACGATCTTCTTATGGCAAATCCAGCCAATTTTAAAGCCCTGAATGCTTTAGGCATGTCGAATTATAAAAAAGGTAAATATAAAGCGGCCGAATACTTTTTAAATAAAGCGATAAAGGCCAACTCCAATGAATCGGGTCTTTATAACAATTTAGCTATGGTGAAACTGGCTCAGGGTGAACAACGTGAAGCTGTGAAGTTATTAAAAACCGGCCTCAATCAGAAGCCTGACGACATCGGTATTTTAACTAATTTAGGTGCCATATACGTTGCACAAAAAGATTATCCTATTGCGGAAGTCGTTTTGGAAACCGTTTTTAAAAGCGGAACTAAGGATATAAAGGTATTGTCAAACTACGCCACATCTTTAGCTTCCAACAAAAAATATGCGGAAGCGACATCAATTTATAAGAAATTATTGAGCGATAATGGAAGTTCACGCGAAATTATGTTAAACTACTCGATACACCTTATTGAAAATATCAAGGATTACAAACAAGGTTTAGAGCTTATTAACAGACTAAAGTTTGTAGGAGCGCCCGAAGGCGCACGAAATTTAATAATTGATTTGGAAAACAAAGCTAAATCAGGTGTAAAATAGACAAGAGGGTGTTTATGAAGCTTAAAATGTTATTTTTAATAACGAATTTATTTTTTATTCAGGCGTTTGCGCAAACGCCTCCGGCGACACCTTCGTCAAATATTAAAATGAGTCCAAAAGGCAAGACGCAAACACTTAACTTCGAAGATGAACTCATTGAAGGTAACGTGCAAAAGCCGGATTTATTTTATATTTTCCAAAAAAAGAATTTTAATTACAAAAGATTAATTAAATTGCGAGAAAACTTTTTGCCCGAGATGAGAAAAACAACAGAAGACATACAGCGAGTCCGGGGGGGACATTGAAATCTCCGATTATATTCCGAGTATTTAAAGATAATCAAATTCAGTTTGTAAAACAATTTGTCGACAAAGATCAAATTGTTATCGGTCAATTAGCGCCAGCAGATGCCGGATCCCAGATCGATATTTCACTGGATTCCAGTGAAGTCTCGGCCATTCATTGTTTGATTGAAAAACGTGGAACCGAGTACTACGTTTGTGACTTAGGATCAGCCCAAGGAACATTTAAAAATGGAACTCAGGTAGTTGACTCTAAAGTTGGTCCTGGCGATGAAATCCAAGTGGGACCCTTCAAAATTGTTTTCTTAACCATGCCCGCGGTTGCTGCCGTTCCAGAACCCGCAGTCGCGCAAGCTCCGGTAACTCCAGCTCCGCCGATTGTGACAGCAGCAGCGCCAAAGCCAGTCGTAACTCCAGTCGTAACTCCGATCGCACCTCCGGTCGTAGCTTCGCAAGTCACGCCAGTAAAACCTCCGGTTATTACCAGCACAACTTTTTCTACACCGAAAGCTCTAAGTAAGGGTGTCACAAGTTTTAAAACTAAAACGGGCAAGTATCAAAAAACTTATGCTCCTGCCAGTGCGCACGGTCAGCTATCAGAATTTATTCGTATCGGCAAAGGTGACTCGGTTCAAGTAATCACTTCGTGGAAAGGTCGTGTGCTTGATACCGTGACCTTCAAAGCTCAAGGACTTTACAAAGCGGGGTTAAGCCAGGCAATTCAACTTCCGCAAGGAACGCTAAATTCGGAAATGGTTTTATTGGATTGTTCAAGCGGAGTTCAAATTAACGTTCCCACTGATGCAACCGCTGAAGTAAAACGCGAAAATGAAGTTTCAGCTGTGAGTCAATCCAAGCATAGATTACAGCAAGACGAAGTTGTTTATATTAATTTTAAAAATGGTATTCAAATTGGAATTCGCTTTGCGCCGATGACCGGTTTGGTATCGATGGAGTCTCCGATTATGCTGGGGTCTGCGGAGTTAACCGGACTTCTGTGCGCGCTTATCTTAGCGGCGTTAACCAGTCTCATCGTTTCAGTTTATTCTCCGAAAGAAACTAAAAAAGACGACGAAGTTCAACGAGTAGCTCAAGTTATTTTCAATAAGCCCCCTCCGCCACTTCCGAAACCAGTTGAAATTAAAATTCCGGTCGAAAAAGTGGAAGTCAAACCGGTAGAGAAAAAACCGGAAGAGAAAAAGCCAGTCAAGATGGCGAAGGCCTCTGAAGTTTCACAAATCAAAGGTGACGTCACTAAGCCCGAAGCTAAATCACAAGCAGCAACAAAAGCGGGAAGAGCTTCAGAAGTAAAACCTAAGGATCCAAAATTAAAAACAAAAATGTTTACTTCAACCAAGCAAGGTGGAGCGGTTAAAACCGGCGAAACAGCTGGAGCAAATGCCCAGAGTAAAGAAAAAGATGCTACCAATTCTGGACTGCTCGCCGCCTTCGGTTCCGGTGGAGCGCGAAGTAAATTAGATAAAGCTTACAACGGATCAGGTGAATTACTTGGTGTCGGTGAAAAAGCCACGGGGTCATCGGGATTTAATGAGAATCGAGCCGGTGATGATTTAGGCTCGAAATTTAAAGATACCGGAGCTGGTGGTAAGGGTACAGCTACTCAAGGTATCGCGGGCGTAGGAACAAAAGGTCGCGGAAATGGAATGAGCGCCTACGGTTCTGGTGATGGTTTCGGCGCGAAAGATCAAGTCGCCATTCAAGCCGGCGGAGCCGAAGAAGAATTTGTTGGATCAATCGATAAAGAAGCTGTTCGCCGTGCGGTGAAATCAGCCATGTCGGCATTTCGAGCTTGTTATGAACGCGAATTGAAACGGGATTCAAAATTAGAAGGAAAAGTTGTCATCGCTTGGGAAATTCATGAAAAAGGAGTAGGAAAAAACTCTAAAGTTGTGAAAGACAAATCGACCATAGGTAATAATGAAGTTGAAAACTGTGTGCGTGATCGGGTGTTAGCAATTAGATACCCCGAACCTCCGCCAGGAACGGTCGCCGAAGTGGTTTATCCATTTTTGTTTTCTGCTCAGAAGTAGTTTAAAGAATTTTAAAGAAGTTTAAGTTAAAAAAATAAAAACGTTCGATTACAGGAGGAACGAGTGGAACCAACAACAGCAGCCGTAGCAGTAGTAACAACAGAGACAGTGGGTAATCCGGTGCTTCGTGCATTTAACGAAGGCGGATTCGTGATGTACGTCATTCTTATCATTGGATTGATGACTTTATTTTTAATAATTGAAAGGTTTCTGGTTTTGAAATCTTTACGAATTGATAAAAAAGAATTTAACGACAATGTATTTCGCATGGTTCTTAATGGTGATTTAAGACAGGCCATTTCTTATTGCGATTCTAAACCCGCTCCGTTATCAAACACGGTGAAAGCCGGTTTGGTTCAAGCTTTAAATAAACGCCCCGATGAAGAAATTCAAGTCGCGATGGACGCCTCAGTCTTACGAGAAACTCCGCGCCTCGAGGGTTGGACTCCATTCCTAGCCGTGTTCGGTAACATTGCGGTTCTTGCGGGTCTTTTAGGTACCATCATCGGTATGATCGGATCTTTCCGAGCCGTGGGTTCAGCCGATCCAGCTACAAAAGCTACTCTGTTATCAGAGGGTATTTCGCATGCCTTAAATTGTACCGGCTTTGGATTAAGTGTTTCGATCCCGGCGATCGTATTCTACGGGTTATTCCAACATATGATTCAGCATTCTGAAAATGATATGATCGAATCAAGTATGAGCTTACTAAATCTTGTCTCTTCAAATCGTGATAAAATTAAAGACTAATATTTTTTAATTCAATGAAATTCAGTTGTATTTTTGAGATGGACGAACGAAAGGTAAATTAAAATGGCACAAATAGATTCAGGTAGTCGAGGCGGACGAGCTTCAAATTTCGAGTTAAATCTCGTTCCATTTATCGATCTTATGTCTGTGTTGATTACCTTCTTGTTAATTTCAGCCGTTTGGACTCAAGTTTCCATGATCCAACTCGGGGCATCGTTTGCGTCTCCGCGCCAAGATCAAGAAACTCCGATAAAGCCACCGCCTTTAGAAGATCTTGTTCTTCGTTTAGATATTAAAGAAGGCGGTTATGTTCTTTTCGTTGGTAAAGATGTGCGCTCAATTCCCAAAGTAAATGGAGTGTACGACAAGGCAACACTTAAAAATGATCTGATGAAAGTGAAGCAAATGTATCCCGATAAAGGTGGCATCAAATTAGCCATCGAAGATAAAATTATTTATGATAATGTTATTAGCGTGATGGATATCGGCATGGGTGTCGGTTTCGCTCCAGAGCTCTTAACAGGGGGACCGAACTAATGGCTATTTATAAACCGGGTCAACGTCACCGCTATCATAATATTTTAAAAAGAAAATCGAGTAAGCGTGGCGTTACGGCAACGTTATCTCTAACAGCCATGGTAGATTTGTTTACCGTTCTGGTTATTTTCCTTCTCCAAAATTACAGCTCAACCGGGGAGATCATTTATATTCCGAAAGAAGTCATTTTGCCTAAAGCTAACCGTGTTAACGAACTGAAACCTTCGGTAGTGGTGACGATTTCTTCTAAAGAAGTTTTGATCGATCGTACCAAAGTTGCCACGTTTGAAGAGGTTCAGGCCAACACCGACTGGGTTATACCCAACTTACGTGACCAAGTTAAGATTATTTTGGAAAAAGCTAAGGCAGATCAAGACGCCAAGCTCAAAAATAAGCTGAAAACAGCAGTTGATAAAACTTTAGGAAAAGAAGAAAATGAAGATCCGAATGCATGGAGAAAAGTGACGTTGCAGGCGGATAAAGACATTGATTACTTAACCATGAAGAAAATCATGTACTCTATTTACGAAGCGGGCGGTGGTCCGATTAACTTTGCAGTCGCTAAGGATACAGAAAAAAATGCGACTAACGAAACAAAAACTAAGTAAAATATTCAGTAAATCTTTCATAGTTTATTTCACGCTATTCATTTTCGTCGTTCTTCAGATTTACTTCTTTATTCCGTCCGTCAGAGAAAACTCGTGGACGGGATCCAATCCCGCCACCGAAAAAATTAAAACCATGACCACGGAAAAGAAAAGCATTGAGCAAAAAATGCAGGGCGTTCACTTGCTTGAAAATGATAAAAACAAAAAAGGCTGGGAGCTTTTTGCAGAAGAAGCCAGCGGTTCTAAAGATGAGCAGTGGATTCTTAAAAAAGTAAAAGTTCGCTTTTACACTGACGAAATGTCAAGCTTTACCGTCACTGGCGATGTGGGCGAAGTCGACGGTCGGAGTAAAGACATGACGATTCGTGGAAATGTGATCACGGAAAGTTCGAATGGTTATTTCTTTGAAACGTCAGAGCTTCGCTACCAGGCCGACCAAAAAAAATTATTCAGTGAAGATGCGGTTAAAATGCACGGTCCAGATGATAAGAACGGTCAAGGACTGACTTTGACCGGTCAAGGCTTAGAAATATTTGTGGCCGAAAGTAAAATCAAAATTCTAAATCAAGTCGAAGCACGCAAAGTAGTGGAAAATAAAAAATTTAAATTGAATTCAACTTCTTCAGTTTTTTCAAACAAAGATCGTGAAGCCACTTTTACTGGTGATGTGAAGCTTCTCTATGATAGCATGATGTTGAAAGCACCCTTTGCGGAATTTAAATATTCAAAGGGAAAAGATGTTCTAGAAATTGTTCGTGTGTATGATCAAGTTCAAATGATTGATGCAAATCGAACCGGCACCTGCCAGGAGCTCATAATTAACTTGTTGCAAGATACGATGATCATGAATGGTCAGCCGAAAGTTCGAATGGGAGCAGATGAAATTCAGGGTGGTCAGATTGTTTTCTCCGAAAAAGGAAAAAAAATTAAGATTACTCAAATGCAATTAGTAAGAAAGGGAAAAAAATGAGTCAGGCGTTTTTAAAAATAGAAAATATATCAAAAAGTTTTAAATCAAGAAAAGTCGTTAACAACGTTTCTTTCGAAGTCCAAGCCGGTCAAGTTGTGGGACTTTTGGGGCCCAACGGAGCGGGTAAGACCACTTCGTTTTATATGGTGGTGGGTTTGGTTCCGCCAGATCCGGGCGGAAAAATCATGTACAATGATTTAAATATTACTGATTACCCCATGTACAAGCGAGCTAAAGCCGGTTTAAGTTATCTGGCTCAAGAGCCCAGTATTTTTCGTCGCATGAGCGTGGAAGACAATATCATGGTGGCCCTGGAAGCTCATGGACTTGAAGCTCAAGATCGATCAAAAAGATTAGAATCATTACTTCAAGACTTTCGTATTAATCATATTCGCGAATCGATGGGTGCGGCCTTATCTGGGGGAGAGCGTCGTCGAGTTGAAATAGCACGTGCAATTGCGGGTAATCCAGATTTTATTTTATTAGATGAACCCTTTGCCGGAATTGATCCCATTGCTGTCAGCGAAATTCAAAATATTATTCGTGACCTTAAGGCCAAAGGTATAGGAGTTCTGATAACAGACCACAACGTACGTGAGACTTTAGGCATTTGCGATTATGCTTATATTATGAAGGATGGACAAATTCAAGTCAGCGGAAATGCTGATGAAATTTCAAATTCTCCGATCGCTCGAAAATTTTATTTGGGTGAAAACTTTAAGCTTTAGGAAAATATGGCATTACGACAAACGATGAACCTCAGTCAAAACTTAGTCATCACGCCGCAACTGCAGCAGGCGATTAAATTACTACAGATGTCACGTTTGGAATTAGAATCTCAAGTTCGAAATGAACTTGAAGAAAACCCGATACTAGAAGAAGCCGAAATCTTACGCGAAGAAGACTTTGAGCGCACAAAAGAAGCGGCCTCTCAAGTCGAAGGCCATACCGAAACCAGTTCCGAAAGCACTTCGGAACAAAATTCTTTGCAAGATCCGCAAAAAATTGATGAATTTGAATGGGAATCTTATTTAGAAACTCAACACAAAATGCCGCGTGAAGCGTCTCATGGTAATGAAGAGATCATGAATTATGAGAACGTCATAACGGCGACTCAAACTTTACATGACTATCTTTACTGGCAAGTTAAAATGGTGGGTTTTTCTCGTGAAGAGGAACTCATGGCTGATGCTTTGATTTCTTATATTGATGATGATGGTTATTTAAAAACTCCGCTGGCACAAATTGCTGAAGAAGAAAAATTTTCCCTGCCTGATCTTGAGGATACATTAAGTCTCATTCATGAATTTGACCCGGCCGGTGTGGGTGCCCGTGATTTAAAAGAATGTTTACTGATCCAAGCCAAACATTTAGAAGAAGACACCAACGATCTGGTTCAATTGATTCAAAATCACCTCAAAGATTTAGAAAAGAAAAATTACGAAGCCATTGCTAAAGCATTGAATAAACCTTTAGAAGAAGTGGCCGAGATCAGTAAAATTATTTATTCAATGGATCCTAAGCCCGGTCGCGCCTATGCGGGGAACGACACACATTATGTGACTCCGGATGTTTACGTGTACAAAGTGGGCGATGAATATTCAGTTTCTTTGAACGAAGATGGTATGCCAAAATTACGCATTTCAAATTTTTACAAAAATATGTTAAAAGGCGGTGCGACTCCCACAGGTGACGCCGTGGCGGCAGATTATATTTCCGAAAAAGTAAAATCAGCGGTTTGGTTGATTAAATCCATCCATCAACGTCAACGAACAATTTTTAAAGTTGCTGATAGTATCGTCAAACATCAAAAAGATTTTTTTGATCGCGGAGCGGCTTTTCTCAAACCCATGATCTTGCGTGATATCGCAGCTGACATTGGTATGCATGAATCAACTGTTAGTCGCGTCACCACTTCGAAGTACATGCACACGCCTCAGGGAATTTATGAATTGAAATATTTTTTCAATTCAGGCATTTCATCCTCCGACGGCGGAGACTCTTTAGCTTCAGAATCGGTTAAATTAAAAATTAAGGATCTTGTCTCAAAAGAAGACCCGAAAAAGCCCTTATCCGACCAAAAGCTCGTAGATCTCTTGAAAAAAGACGGGGTAGATATCGCACGTCGAACTGTGGCAAAATATAGAGAGATTTTAAGAATTTTACCATCGAGCCAAAGAAAGAAATTTTTCTAAGAATAAGGACTTGATTGAAAAATAGAATTCAAAAACGCTTTACTGCACTTCTTATTTTAATCATCGTGATGGTAACGGGTTGTGCTGATGAAGGTAGTTCTGGAGGCATCGTCAACGGTGGCATCAGTAACATAGGGATTTATCTTTCAATTAGCTCGGGTGTAACTCATAGCTGTGGAATCGACGCTTCGTTATCGTCAGGAACACTCAAATGTTGGGGAAGTAATCTTTACGGACAACTTGGTGAGGGCTCTCAAATTGATCGTCGCGTACCCAGTGTAGTGGACGCTAGTTCGGTGTACTTGCAAGTTTCTGTCGGCACCCAGCACACTTGCGCAATCACTTCGTTAAATAAATTAAAATGTTGGGGTCTTAATAATTTTGGCCAACTGGGTTTGGGAAATTCAATCGATTCGTCTATTCCTTTAATCGTTGATGCAGGAACGAATTACCTTTCAGTATCCGTGGGCGGCAACACGTCATGCGCCATCACGGCAAGCAGTCAGTTAAAATGCTGGGGCTATAATGGTTACGGATCAATCGGTGATAACACCACAACAAACCGAAATGTTCCAACCGACGTGAATGCGGGAACGTTGTATAAATTTATTTCTATGGGGGCAGTTAACGCCTGCGCCATTACCAGCGTCGACGCTTTGAACTGTTGGGGCAATAATCAATACGGACAATTAGGTGATGGAACAACGATAAATAAAATGGCGCCGATCGTGATTGATTCCGGGGTGCTCTATCAAAAAGTTTCAACCAGCCTCATTGTTTCTTTTTTTACCTGCGGATTAACCACGGCAGGAAAATTAAAATGCTGGGGTGCAAATCAGCAGGGTCAACTTGGAGACGGTACGATAACAACTCACTCTGTGCCCACGGCCATCAATATTGCAAAAAATTATGTGGATATCTCGGTGGGTTATGTTCACGCCTGCGCCATTGAAGATCTCACAGCCGAACTTAATTGCTGGGGTAACAACGACTACGGACAGCTGGGAGATTTTACCGCAACCACGCGCCTTTCGGCCGTTCTCAGTGACTCATCAAAACCCTACAGTTCAATTTCAATCGGTTACAATTATACTTGTGGACGAACGAACAAAAATTTATTACGGTGCTGGGGAAGAAACGATTACGGACAAGTCGGAGACGGAAGTATTCAAGACGTTCCTTATCCCAAAAGTATTCAGTAAGGATTTTCCCGATGCACAGCAATAGTGATTTCTATAAATCTTTAATAAAAGAAACCCCCGATTTTCCTATTCCCGGAGTGTTGTTCCGCGATGTCAGTCCATTATTACAAAACGCTGAAGCGCTTCAAAAAATCATCATCGATTTTTCGAAAATAATTAAGTTAGATCACGTCGATGCCTTTGTCGGAATAGAATCCCGGGGATTTATTTTTGCTTCGCTTTTAGCGGCAAAATTAAATAAAGGATTTATTCCGCTACGCAAAGCGGGTAAATTGCCGCAACCGACGATTAAAAGAAGTTACAAATTAGAATACGGTGAAGCCACGCTTGAAATGGCCCCAGCTTCCCTAGCAAAAGCCCGCGTGATCATCTGTGACGACGTGCTCGCCACCGGAGGCACATTACGAGCCTCGCAAGAACTGTGCGAAGCGGCTGGCTACCAAGTGGAAGATATTTTGGTTTTGATTAATCTCACTTTTTTAAATCAAATGGCTTTTCGTGATCAACCGATCAAATCATTGATTCAGTATTAGACCTGTCTAATGACTATAAAGTCTGTGACGATAATCGACGAAGTCTCATACTGAGACGCTTTTCTTCACTCTAAATCCAATTAAATCCATTTACCGCGGCATCATATTCGCTACACCTTGGTTATGAAAAATATTATTATATTCCTTTTATT
>JACMMZ010000198.1 GCA_014378775.1 Pseudobdellovibrionaceae bacterium | reverse complement strand
TGCTGTTGATCGGCAAAAGCCACTTCATTGGCTTTTTCTTTTTCAATTAATTTCTCGGTGCTGTAGATGGCTCCATAAAGGGCATCGTGTTTTTTGCCGGCGTCCAATTTTTTAACCTGCGATACGTTTTCGTAGTTCTGGCTCGCTTTTTCAAATTTTCCTAATTGAAAAAGAAGTTCTGCATAGGCAAAACGCGAAGCTGAATCGGGTTGAGTGGCATCATCTTTAGATAAAAGAATTTCGAATGCTTTTTCGGTTAGTTTAGAAAATTCCGTGTGAGACTTGTTTTTCAACCAAATTTCCCACCACTTTTTAGATATTTCGAGACTGACTTTTTTGAATTCGTCTTTACAAGTTGACTCAGTCGATTTTGGATCAGCCGAAAAGTTTTTTTCGTAGCAAAAATCAGATAACTTTTGCAAATGAGAAAGCACCGTTTCACGTTGCTTTAAAATTTCGTTCACATCAATGAGCTTGACGTAAGCCTTAGCGACGTAAGGATTCATTTCGTTTTTTTCGATAAATTCAGTTATAAAAACATTCACTTCTTTATAATGAGAATGTGATTCAAATAAAGATGATAAATTGATGATGACGTCACCAAGTTCGGCATCGGTGGCGATTTTTCGAAAGAAAGTATAAAGCTGTTCTGGCGGAACACTCTCTTCCACAAAAAGCGTTAAGTCACGTAAAGCTTCTTTACGAAGATTAAACTTTTTGGCATCAGTTGAATCGGCCGGGTTGCTTTCTACAATTTGCTTTAACTTCGCGACCGCTGGTACGCTGTCTTTCAGGTTGTAATAGCACCAAGCTGATTTGTATACGCCATAAGGATAGGCTTTAGATTTGGGGAAAGCCTCAATTTTCTTAAATTGTTCTAATGCTGCGGTGAAATTTTCTTGGTTATAATAAAGTTCACCTAGTTCTAATAAAGCATCAGGATATAATTTTGATTTTGAAAACTCGGTGGTTAATTTTAAGTAATGCATTTTCGCTTTTTCAACTTGTTTTGTTTGAAGGCTGGCTAAAGCAATATTGAAATGGACGGCATCCAAATTTGCGTATTTCGGGAAACGGGTTATAATTGAAGAGTAAATTTTAATGGCCGCATTTAATGATTCCGCTGCGCTTTGACTTAGTCCCGCTTTTTTCTGTTCGGCATTAAGGTCAAAAAATCGACCGGATTTAGCACGACGCATATAAAGTTCGGCCAAACGATAAAGAAGATCAGCTTCTTCAGCTGCGCCTTTTTTCTTTTGAATTATTTTTTGTAAGGATTCAATCGCTTTCGTTTCAGTCTTTGTGATTAGTAATTCAGACTTGTAAGCCGTGTCCTGATTTTTATCTTCGTTATCCGAATTTAAGTTAACTTCCGGCAGCAAACCCTTAGCGTCTTGAGATTTCGACGCCAGAGCCGTCCAACTGGTCGCCAGAACGATTAAACTTAAACAGATTTTTGATTGAAGATAAATTGTTTTCATATTAATTACTCACCGTCGTAACGAGTTTCACGTTGGGAAAACCAGCCATCGAAGCTGTATACATAATTTTGCGAATCGTAGAATAGGGAAGGGATTCATCGGCCTGCAATAAAACTTTACCCGTTTTTGCTAAGGTTGGATCCTTTTTATTAAAGGCTTCTAATTGATCAAACAAAGGTTTGATAAAGTTAGAATCAGACGAATCAATCGCGGACGCTTCGACTTGATTGTTTTGAATACGTGCGACAACTGTTTCTTCGTATTTCAATTCCGTTGGAGAAATTGAAAGCTTCACCCCGTTAATGGGATTCTTTTCCGTGTTTGACGATGGAAGACGCACTCCACCAACAGGTTCCAAAGTGACTTCACCAGCGGAAAAGCTCTGTAATAAGAAAACTAGCAAAATCGTGAACATGTCCGTCATTGATGTGATGTTCAGAGTAAATGACTGATTCTTTTTTGTAGGAACTTGATATCGATTGCGTGCCATATTAACCGTCCATCACGTTCGAGAATACGATTTCAGGAAACATGTAATCAGTTTGTGATTCAAGTCCTGTTTTCGTGTCCGTGAACTTAAATTTTATGTCGTTTGATTTTGATTTGCGTGCTTCATCCATTATTGCTACTAAATCTTTGTAAGCAACATCGGCGTCTGGCGATAAATCAATTTTAAAAACTTGAGGGTTAGCTTGTTTCAATTGAATAAGCTTAGCGTGAAGCGAAGCAAGGTCGATTTTTTTATCTTTGTTCGCGATCACTTCGACTTTTTCTTCTCCGTTATTTTCAACGATGATTTTCACGCCGTCGACTTTGTTTACTTCTAAAGTAATATGCGCCGATTTCACGTTATTATCCTGTTGCTTGATGGCCTCTTGTACGACTTGAGGAAGTTCCGTCTCGATGATCATCATTTGTACGAAAGCAGAAGACACCAGAAGAACTGGTACAAGCTTCACCATAACTGCCAGAAGCGGAGCTAAATCAAGCTCGAACTCGGAATTATGGTTGATGTTAAGTTTAAATCTTCGTCTCATTTTCTTTTCCTTTGAGCTTTAAAGCCCAATGTCAGGTTAACTCACAAACACTAAACTAATTAAGACGCTTTGTGGCCCGTTGAAGGTGGAATAACGGGTGTGCTTGATACATTTGAAGTTGGATAAACATGATCTTTATCTAATCCAGAAATGTGACTGCTCGTTAAAATTTCACTTAACTTAGAACTTTTCTCTGCAAGTTCTTCTAACAAATGGTTTTGACGTGAAGTCAAAAATGAGAAAAGAACCATAGCTGGAATAGCCACTGCCAATCCGAGTGCTGTCGTGTACATCGATACCGCGATACCATTAGCTAACAGAACTTGCTTTTGTGCTGGGTCAGCTTGAGCGACCGCTTGGAACGATAAAATCAATCCATGGATGGTACCTAAAAGGCCAAGTAAAGTTGCGACGTTGGCTAACATCGATAAGTAATGTAAGCGTTTTGTGTAAAGGGGAACTGTTTCCGCCATCGCAATATCTTGAGCTTGGAAAATAGTTTCGTCATCACGGTCGGCTTTTTCTAGAATAATTTTGAAAGCATTAGCTAACGGCTTTCCTTTCAACTGAGAACAAGCCACGATAGCTTCATCAACTTTTTTTGATAAAACGAGTGTGTGAATTTTATTCGTAAAGGCATCAACATCTAAACCGTATTTAAAATAAAGAGTACGTGCTCGTTCCCAGGCTAAAGCGACAACGGCAACGCCCGTTACGATGATGATCCATCCAACAAGACCTGACTGAATAATAAATTGCATAAAAATCTCCTTTAAAGATTGTATTAATTGTAAAAAACGAAAACTTAAGCGGATAGGGGTTGATTCGTCGTGATCCACGATTTTATCTGATCCAGACCTGCAGGTTCTAGATCGGAAAAACTGACGACGTAATAAAGGCCAGATTTAGAGTTGAGACGGTCCTGCGAAAAGTTCTTACGCAGAATCACGCCTTCAATATTAAATGGACTTTCAGCATTGGATTTTGATTTCAAGTGGATCTTGATCTTGTCTCCCACCTGGACTAACGGCGTATTAATAAGACAAAGTCCGCCTTCAGCCGAAATCGAAGTCAAGGTTCCATCGAAAAATCGAATGTTATTATGGCCTAAGATTTCAACCTGAGTTTGAATACGAGGATTTTTTCGTTGTACGAAGGCATCTTGATAATCAGGATGGCTGCGTAAAAGCATGAATCGATCTTTTGAAAATTCTTTAAGGCTGTAAACTTGAGACCACTTAGGTAAGTGTGGAGCCCAGACATAGCTGTAATCCATAATCTCGTTTTTTTGAATCATATTGATGATTTTTTTGTAATCGTAGGGTCCGCTTTTTTGAGTGCCGTGAAGGATGTACCAATTGTCTTTTGATTCGATTTCCATTTGTATCAGCTTTTACTTTGCCTTTCTCGCAAAATTAAAAAGTATTGTCTTCTTTAAATTATGTTCAAAAAAATTACGGAGCGGATAAATCCGGATCGTAGTTCAATTTAATTGTGGCTCCGCTTACGGGTTTGTAAACAGTTCCGTTAATTTTAAGCGTTTTCGTGGCTGCGGTGTAAGTCCAACCCTCAGTCGCACTTTGTGGCACCAGAAGCCCATCCACAATCAGCCGAATAGACGACACGATCGGACTTTTGGTTAATACAAATGTAGCGTCACTTTGACCTTCGATACTGCTACTGATGTTATCTAGAGATGTATCAAATGGTTGGCACAAAGAATTTTTAGTACCGCCTGTGAGATCAGCTAGTTGTTTATAACGAATTCCGATTTTTCGACCAATCGCTGCGCCCGGATTTGATTGATTATTTGGGTCTAAGGTATTTAAACAAGTCTGATCTAAGATTGAGATCGTGGAATAAGAAAAGTCAGTTCCAGCAATTCCGTGAGTAAAGGCTTCGAGATTAGTTTTGTACTGGGCCACCGGAACTAAGTATGGATTTGAATACGATTCATTAAATCCGCCGGCACCGATTTGTGAAAAGTCTTCTTCATCAGAAATCATCACGATCGCTAAAAAAGCGTCTGGACGATGAAAGCCTGCATTGGGACTCGTTGTCCCATTGGCGTTTGCCGTGTAATTTAAAGCGGCCATGAAAGCCGAAAAGGCACGCTCGTCGCCGGATCCATCAGCACCCATGTGGGCATTGGCGATGAAATCATTTTTGAGTAAAGTTTTGCCGGCCGAAGTGGTTAAATCATAGTTAGCTTTATCGATCACGTAAGGATTCGAAACCGATCCCCGGCGAAATTGAACTCGAGCTTCTTCACAAAAACTAAAACAGGCACCTGGATTATCGCGAACCAATTGTGGGTACCGGTATGCTTCCGTGGTTGTGACCGCGATCCTAAAATCATAGCCGCGGGTAACGAAACGATCGATAAAAGTAGAGAAGTTGTCCACAAGTTGCTGTTGAAAGTTATTCATCGAGCCTGAATTGTCGACGACAAACAAAACATCAAGCTTTCGAGGAGTGTAGGTAACTTCTTGTGAGAACGTTGAGGATTCAGATAAAACGGAAAAAGATCCGCCGCCTTTATCGCAACCGACAAAAAACAATGATATTGCTAAAGCGTGCACTAAGTATTTCATAAAGTCTCCACTGTGGTATTTATCGACGTAACGTTTGCTGAAGTTTAACTTTATTTACGATATATTTTAGATGGGGAATTAGCCAGGCGGGGGATAACTATACAAAATATATCAGTTATTTCGAAAAGGTCTCAAGATAAGACGCTCTAAGGTGTTGATTTTTTTGTTCACTGAAAAAAAAGAATAAATTTTCAAAAAATATCTGTAAAAAGGATCAACAGAATTCGAAAAAATCAAAACTAAATGTGGCTTTTTCTGTAAAAAACCTATTCAATATTCCGATGTATACACTTGCAGTCGATTTTGGAACAAGTAACTCTTTGGTCGGCGCATATTGTTTTGGTGACGAAAAAACAAAGGCTCATCGTATCGAAGCGATGCCATTAGATCCTCATGCGCCAGACCCTACTCTTATTCGGAGTCTCATGTATTTTCCTTCAGCGGATATTTGTTTTTATGGAACCCAAGCTCTTCAGGAGTTTGTCATCAATGATATGGAAGGACGCCTGTTTCGTTCTTTTAAAACTCATCTTCCAAATAAAAATTATTTGGGAACAACTATTGGAAATCGAATTTTATCCTTAGAGACTTTAATTGGAACATTTTTGCTAGAACTCAAAAAACGCGCCGAAACGTATCTTAAGATTAAAGTCGACAGCGTAGTTTTAGGAAAGCCTGCGCGCTATTCGATGGATG
>JACMMZ010000197.1 GCA_014378775.1 Pseudobdellovibrionaceae bacterium | reverse complement strand
TTCTTATATTCGCGCTCCGAAAATTTCCAAGACTGATTTGAGCGTTCAAGTTTTAGGCTCAAAAGACGAAAGCCCAACTTGGATTGAGTCAGGTCTTCATATGGTGACAACTTTTCATCCCGAGACGAATTTGAATTACGGGTCACCTTGGCATCAGAGATTCATTGCGAAGTGCAATTAGAGTTTTATCATAAAACTTTGTCCGTTATCTGGTGAGACAAAGTCTTCCGCTTTCACGTTCAGTTTCTTTTTTGCTTTTTCAAGATCGTTAACGGGGTCATCGATGCCCTCATCCGCTAATTGAAAAGTTCCGAAGTGACACCCGAGGCTTAGTTTAGATTTCAAATCCAAATGGGCCTGCACAGCTTCTTCAGGATTCATGTGCTGTTCTTTCATAAACCACCGCGGCTCGTAGGCTCCGATCGGAATAAGACTTAAATCGAAAGGACCTAGTTTTTCGCTTGTTTCTTTGAAATGAGATCCGTAGCCCGTGTCGCCACCAAAGTACACGCTAAACTTTTTATTTTTAAAAACATAACCACCCCATAATGATTCGTTTCGATCAAATGGGGTCCTTGATGACCAATGCTGGACGCGGGTGAAGGTGACCGCTAAATCCGTATTCGGGACGGCATGAGTTTGCCACCAATCAAGTTCAATGACGTTTGTTACTCCAAATTTTTTCAATACCTTTGCATCACCTAAAGGAACAATAAATAACGGTGCGAATTTTTTTTGTAATTCTTCAATGCTTATTTTATCCATATGATCATAGTGATTATGACTAATGACGACCAAATCAATACGGGGAAGATTTTCTAAATTCAAACCGGGACTTCGAGCCCGCTTGGGACCGGCCCATTGAACGGGACTTGCGCGCTGGGAAAAGATGGGATCCGTTAATATATTCAAACCCGTGGCTTGAATTAAAAAAGTAGCGTGATTTATAAAAGTTACGTTCAATGCATTCGAATCAACTTCATTAACCAAATTAGGTTTGGCCGTATTTTCTCTAAAAGTGGGCCATTCTTTTTTGTCGCCGGAAAGTTGCCACTTGAGAAGGTCCAGAAATCCGCGAGCAGGAGCAGCACCAGGTTGAAAAAATTTTTCTCCGTCGTAATGATCGCTTTGAGGATAAGGGCTGCTCGCGCACGCGGTTGCACAAGTGAAGATGAATAGCGTGAGCTTAAAAAAGTTGGATACAAAATGTTTCATGAAACGTCCCTTATTTTTTGCGATTACAGTAAACCGCATATTTCGGATATAAACAATGGCTGGGGTCGAGAATTTTATGATTTTAATCTACCCAAGTTGCTGATAGAATTAAAAACTATGAATTTAAAAATTATTTTTCGCGCATCAAAAAATTCCGATTCAGAGTTGATCCAAAGTTTTCAGCTCGCGATGGCCTTGGAAACTGAACAACTTAAATTGGATCCTTTAGTTCTGGAAAAAGGTGTCAACGCCGTGTTTGCGAATCCTCATTTAGGAACTTATCATGTTTGTGAAGTTGATTCTCAAGTTATCGGGTCGCTGCTTTTGACGAATGAATGGAGCGATTGGCGTAACGGCACGGTGTGGTGGATTCACAGTCTTTATTTTCAACCAGAATATCGCGGCCAAGGCTTATTTTCGCAAATGTATCAATACGTTCAGCAGCTGGCTCAAAATCAAAAAGATGTTCGCGGCATCAGGCTTTATGTTGATCACTCAAATGTCCATGCCCAAGCTGTTTATACAAAATTAGGAATGAATGGCGATCATTACAGATTGTTTGAATGGATGAGATAAGCGACACCTGGCCGCAATTTATTTCTCACTACAGCCGTGGGGAACCATTTCGTTCGATCACGAGTTTGCCTCAAGATCAGTGGCAAAATATAATTCAAAAACTTGATTCAACAAATGCCTGGGGAATGGATCGTTTCAAAGATTTGAACTACCTCAAACAGCGGGTTCAAGCCGAGGCGAAACTGAGAAATGCTTTTATTGCCAAAGGCGAAAAGCCTCAGCTCGACCAACCTATCTATTTTTTCCTCGGGCGAAATGAGCAGTTTGAGGAAAGTCGTCTTAATAAACGATACGAATTTAATTTGGCCGATATTTTATCTGAACACATTAGTTTTACGTACGGAGATAGTATGCTGTCCCTGATCGAAGAAAATAGAAAGCATTCAGGTATCCGATATCAAAATCCATTATGTGACAGCATTTATCGAACAGAAGAATTGAAAACTCTTTTTTCAAGTGAGCATTTCCCGGAGAAGCCATTACATATTGAAGCCCAAATCTGGATTATGCCGTCGCATGTGTCCTGCATAGGATGATTGCGGAGGAAAAATGAAGCGAAAAGACGTGAAATTTGCAACGAAAAAAAACGCTCCATTTAAACGAAGCGCACTGTAATTTCTTTATGCATCAAAAATCGAAGTAAACGAATCAATTTATAGATTAATTTTGTCTACCATTTATAACCCTTTAGTTTTAAGCTCGGAGCAGATAATTTTCAAGGGGGCCCCAATGGTAGCGGCAACAAGCAAAAAAATTGCAGTTAGAAAAACGGAATATGCTGATGCGCCTCGAATTAATGAGATCGTGGCTAAATGTTATCCGGGAATTCCTCCTTACCCCGTCGATGCCTTAAGAGCCCATATCAATCATTTTCCTGAAGGACAGATGGTGGTTGAATTTGAAGGCGTGATTGTTGGATTTTGTACCACGTTTATAATTTCCGAGGCCGACGCCATGGAGCCTCATACTTGGAAAGAAATTACCGGATCTGGATTTGCCAGTCGTCATGATCCTGAAGGTGATTTTTTGTACGGTATGGAAGTTTGTGTTGATCCTGAATTTCGTGGCCAGAAAATTGGCGAGCGACTTTATAACGAAAGAAGAAAATTAAGTCAGAAATTAAAGCTAAAAGGAATTTTTTTCGGAGCCAGAATTTCTGGTTTTGTAAAAAAGAAAAAGATCTATCCTACGCCTGAACTTTATCTCCGAGCTGTCAAAGCTCGAATAATTAAAGATCCAACCATCAGCTTTCAAATGAAAAATGGATTTGAGCCCACCCATATCCTTGAGAATTATTTGCCTTCAGATGTCGAGTCCCAGGGTTATGCAGTGCTTATGCGCTGGGATAATCCTTTGATCGATCCCCAAGGTAATCGGCACTACATTGAGGATTCCAGAGACAAAGTGCGAATTTGTACGATCAATTTTGAGCAAAGACGAATTTCTTCTTT
>JACMMZ010000196.1 GCA_014378775.1 Pseudobdellovibrionaceae bacterium | reverse complement strand
CGGTGCTCAGCACCCCGGCCCCTCTCAGGTTTGTGAAAAGTACTGCTTAACACACTGGTAGGCTCATGCTATGACGAATTCTTCAAAGGATTTTGTGTGGCACGGTTAAAAATTAAACTTTCTCGTAATTTGCGTCGTACAATTTTACAAGGTCATCCGTGGGTTTATGCCGACAACGTCACCGCGCCATCTCCGAAGGTTGATGTCGCTCAGCTTGCGCAAGTTATCGATAGCAAAAATGAACATGTAGCTTGGGCCCTTTACGATCCACACAGTCCGTTATCACTTCGAATTTTATCTACTGCGGAAGCTCCGCCCAATGCCGCATTTTTTGAAAAAAAATTCGAGTGCGCCAACAGGCTGCGTGAAGGTGTTCGTTGTTCGGCCCCCGGTCGTGAAACCGATGCATACCGCTTGTTCAACGGAGAGGGCGATCTTGTTCCGGGATTGATTTGTGATGTCTACAATAAAGTTGCAGTAATTCAATTCGATGGACCGGGCCCTACCGAATTCTGGGATAAAAATTTAATCACGCAGTGGATTTTAAAAAATACTGAATGTAAAACAGTGATCGAAAAAACACGTCGTAGTCCAACGCGCTCGACAGAATTAATCGGCGGAGATCCCTACGATAACGAAGTCGTAATTCATGAGAATGGGGTCAAGTTTGAAGTGAATCTCGAAAAGGGTCAGAAGACCGGATTTTTTTTAGATCAACGAGAGAATCGCGATCATGTGCGCCGATCGAGCGCCGGGAAAACGGTCCTTAATCTTTTTAGCTATACCGGTGGTTTTTCCATTTATGCGGGACTTGGTCAAGCCAGCAAAGTCGCAAGTCTTGATGTTTCTAAAGGCGCCATCGAATCCGCAGAAAAAAATTGGAAAATGAATGGCTTAGATCCATCAAAACATGTCGGACTTTGCGTTGATGTTTTTGAATATTTAGAAACGGCAACCGAGCAGTGGGATCATATTTTAGTTGATCCTCCTTCGATGAGCCATTCAGAAGATCAAAATAAAACGGCCAAATTAAAATATATCGAAGTTTTTGCCGCCGCCGCCAAGCGGGTAAAAAAAGGTGGGGAACTTTCTTTAAGTTCGTGTTCAAGTCACATCACTCACGAAGATTTTTTTGAAATCACTAACGAATGTTTGTCGTTAGCCCGCCGCAAAGGACAAATCTTACGAGTTGGCGGTCAAGGACCAGATCACCCGTTCCCTCATGCTTGTCACGAATTTCGTTATCTGAAATTTGTCCATTTGATTTTAGATTGATATTTGTAATTAATTTAGTTACATTTCTGGCTTAAAATAAACAAAGGAGTTTATATGTTATTTGAATCAACAGTTCCTCAATTTATTAAAATGTTAACTAATTTAAATGTGCTCATCGAAAAAAGTGAAGCTTTTGCTCAGATCAAGAAATTTGAAATAGATGTTTTGCTGAATTCGCGTTTGGCTCCGGATCAATTTCATCTGATCCGACAAGTTCAAATCGTTTGCGATACCGCAAAATTAGGCGTATCGCGCTTAACGGGTAAAGAAGCTCCCGCTCATGCTGACACCGAGAAATCTTTAGCGGAAGTTAAGGAAAGAATTAACAGCACAGTAACTTATTTGAAAAAAATTACCGCAAATGATTTTGCTGGCGCCGAAACAAAGCACATCAAGACGCCCCGCTGGGAAGATCAGTATTTAACAGGCTTTGATTATGTTCAACATCACGTTATTCCCAATTTTTATTTTCACATGACAACGGTATATTCGATTCTAAGACATAACGGCGTAGATATCGGCAAGAAAGACTATTTAGGCAGCTTACCGTTTAAGAAATAGTTGCTTTCTTTTTTTAATATTCGTAGGCCATTAATTTTTTAAAGTACTCTGGAACCGGCGCTTCAAATCGAACGCGCTCTTTTTTAAAGGGATGAGTAATTTCTAAAGAAAACGAATGCAACATAAGATCTTTTGATTTGTTTTTTATTTTATCGTTGGTGTATTTGGTGTCGCCCACGATCGGACAACCAGCCTCCGACATATGAACTCGAATCTGATTTTTCTTTCCGGTCAGTAAATTAATTTTCAATAAGCTGTAATATTCCGTTTCTTTCATCACGGTGTACTCCGTCCGCGCCAGTTTTCCCTTCAAAGAATCTTGAGTTGAACTGACAACGTAATCTTCATCTTCTTGTAAATAGCTTTCAATGAGACCTGATTTTTGCGGAAGTTTTCCGTGCACAATCGTGTAGTAATATTTCACCGTTGTCGGCCAGTTTTCTTTTAAAAAATGCTGCACTTTTTCAGACTTAGCAAAAATCAGAATTCCGGAAGTAGCTTGGTCTAATCGATGTACGACAAAGATTTGCTTGTGAGACGTGGCGCTGCCTTTGCGAACATACGTGGTCAGTGCATTTTCGATAGTATTAGTTTTTTCCCATAAAGCCGCAACGGTCAAAAACCCCGGAGCCTTGTTCCCGACAATGATGTCTAGATCTTCGTGGAGCATTTGAAAACCACGAGGCTGAAATTTTTTTGAAATTTTTGGCGGAGTTAAAATCATAATCGTTTTTTAGTTAATTTTTTAAGACGTTCTTGAAACGAAATTAAAACGTCTTCTTTGACTCGGATTTTAAAAGTTGTACCCAGATCGTTATGCGATTCTGACAAAACGCGGGCCTTATCACGAACATCACCAATCAGGCCCTGCTGAGCCGTGTAGGGGATAAAGAAATCAGCATCGACCATATCACTTTCAAAATAACTTAAAATCTTAGCCCGCAATTTTTCAAGGTCATCATGATCACGAGTCGAAAGCATAAAGCAGTCTGGGAATTCTTGAAGTAACGCCGCTTGCTCTTTAACGGAAAGATTATCTCGTTTATTTAAAACTAACAAATGGGGTACGTCAGTGGCGCCCACTTCGGCTAATACTTTTTGCGTTACTTCCAATTGAGATCGAAACGATAAATCGGAACAATCGACGACGTACAATAGTAAAGAGGCATGCAAAGCTTCATCGAGTGTTGATTTAAAAGAAGCCACAAGATCATGGGGAAGTTTTTTAATAAATCCGACGGTGTCGGAAATAAGAACTTTGGGTTTCGATTCGGGATACATCGGACGAATGGTGGTATCCAAAGTCGCAAATAATTTATCGGCGATCAGAATATCGCTTCCGGTTAAGGCTCTCATTAACGATGATTTCCCCGCGTTGGTGTAGCCAACAAGGGCTACACTTAATTCTTGTCCGCGCCGAGCTCTTCGGACGTCGTGTTCGTTTCCGATAGAGGCTAATTCAGTTTTTAATTCTTTAATGCGGTCTCGAATTTTGCGTTTATCTAATTCAAGGCTGGTTTCTCCGGCCCCTTTTCCGCCGCCACCTTGTTGTTCTCCACCTTGAGTTGATTCGCGTAAGCGCGGAGCCACGTAAGCTAATCGCGCAATTTCCACTTGTAACCGAGCGGCTTTAGTTCGAGCATGCCGGCTAAAAATTTCAATGATGACTCCGGTGCGATCTAAAACAGGAACACCGCTGGCGCTTTCTAAATTTCTAAGTTGCGACGGGGATAAGTCCGTATCCACAATCACCACATCGGCGGTTTCAGTTATTTCAGAAGTTGGTTCGGAAATGTCTTCAACAATTTCGGCTTCATCTACGCTGTCATCAGATTCTTCGTCCCATTTCAAAGCAGCTTTAGATTTTTTGCGAACAAAGAGCGCCGCAATTTTTCCAGTGCCTCCGGTCCATTGACCAAGCACTTTTAATTTACCATCACCTAAAACAGTGTTGGATTTATCGGTTGCTCTTTTTTGCGTCAGTTGGCCAATAACTCGGTAGCCTAAGGTCGTCACCAGGCGAGTTAATTCATTTAAAGAGCTTTGAAGTTCGCTATCACTCACGCGGGGAAGTTGAATTCCGATAAGAACCGCTTTTTTTATCTCGGGTTGAGTCTGGTGTTGCATGATGACGGAAGATACTCGATAAAATAAAGAAGTCCACCGTTATCAGTTGCTTCTTTTTTGGATGATTGATGAAATTTTGTCTTTTTTAACCTTCAGTAATATGTCTCGAGCTTTTTCTTAAGCTTCTGTTTCGTGAGTAATTTCTTGCAGTTGCAGATCTTACCAGGTAACTAAATCGTACAAATTAAAGAGGTTCTTATGCAATTACTCATTGTCGCGATGTTGTTAACTTATATTATCACTCTCTATTTCATGCGTAATCCTTTGAACCACAGTAAATCATTTATGATGAGACGATTCATCAGCTGGTTCCCGATGGGGATGACCTATGCCTTCATTTATTTTGCTCGATATAATTTAGACACACTGGCCACGGCCGAAGTGATTACAAAAGCTCAGAAGAGTCAGATCTCGGGTATGGGATTTTTTATTTATGCGCTTTCATTATTTGTTTCAGGACCCATTGTTGATCGATTAGGTGGAAAAAAAGGAATGATTTTAGCTAGCCTCGGGGCCGCCGTTTTTAACGGTTTGATGGGATATGTTTTGTACTTAAGTTTGATGGGACAAACATCTTTAGATTTAGTTTTAAGTTTAACTATTCTGTATTCTTTAAATATGCTGTTTCAATCTTTTGGTGCGATTTCAACGATCAAAGTTAAATCGTCTTGGTTTCACGTACGCGAACGCGGAACTTTCGGGGCTATTTTTGGAACGCTGATTTCTTTAGGCGTTTATTTTGCATTTGACTGGACCGACGCCTTAGCTAAAGCGGTCAGCCACAAATTTGACGGAGCTCCTAATGCGCTTCATGGCGTTTTAGATTCAATTTTTGGAATTTCTCAAAATCCAGTCTCAGCCTACTGGTTGATTTTTTATGTGCCCGCTATTTTATTATTAATCTGGGCCGCTTTGGATTTTTTCCTGGTCAAAGATACTCCTGAAGAAGCCGGTTACGGCGAATTCCACACGCATGATGCTTCACATGGCGGAGCTCATGACGGTTTGAATACATGGTTCTCGGTTATCAAAATGGTTTTCACGAATAAAGTTATTATCATGATTGGTGTTATCGAATTTACTTCAGGAATTTTACGAGACGGTGTGATGAAGTGGTACCGATTATATGCAAAAGAAACTGGTATGGGTTTAGAGAACGTCATGTCCAATTGGGGTCTCTGGGCTGCGGCCACGGGAATTTTAGGATCTTTTCTTGCGGGCTGGGCTTCAGATAAATTTTTCCATTCTCGTCGTGCACCGGTCGCGGGAATTGCTCAAGCGGTTATGTTTGTGGCCGCGATAACCATGCTGTTTGCGGTGTACACGGGTTCACCGATCGCCATGGGAATTGGTGCATTAGTGATTATGATGGCGGTCATCGGAGTTCACTCGATCATGTCAGGAACTGCAACGGCCGATTTCGGAGGCCGAAAAGCTGCAGCTACGGCAACCGGAGTTGCCGATGGGTTTTCTAAGTTAGGTTCTTCATTTCAAGAATTCGTACTCGGCGCCATCATCACCAAAGAAACTTGGGCGCTCTGGCCATCATTCTTGATTCCATTTACTTTAGTCGGTTTATTCTTCGCCGTTAAAATCTGGCGCGAATTACCTGCAGCAACTCGAAAATACCTAGAAGAAAATCCAGTTACAAAAAAAGTAAAAGCCTAAGTACGCCGTTCTTTTTCCGGCTTTATATTGGTTTTGATGAAAGGCTCTGAGAAATCAGAGCCTTTTTAAATTAAGTTGGAACAAATATTAATCGTCAGCGCTAAAATTGTTGTGTTGAAAAGAAAAGCCATCACGCAATGAATAAGACTCACCCGTCTTAAAGACTGCGACGTGATACCTACATCTGCTGTTTGTGCCGAAGTTCCTATAATAAAAGAAAAATACAAAAAATCCGCGTAATCCGGCAATTTGGTTCCTGGAAAATCCAGCCCGCCAGCATGACCCTGAGGTGCTTTATCGTAAAAAGCGTGAGCATAGTGAAGAGCGTAAATAGTATGTATAAAAAGCCAAGAAGTTAAAATCGTAAAAGCCACCAGAGCAAAATGGAGCAATTTTTGATTGCCGACTAATTGTTTGATAGCACCTAGCTCATAAACGATGGTGACTAATGAAAAAACCACTGCGGCTAAGGCCAGAAATAAAACTAAAAATTTTCCTTCTTCTTCATCCGCACGTGCTTCCATTTTTTGCCGGCTTGAAGAAATCATCATTTTTCCCACCAAAGCCAAAAACAACACAGTCCCGATATTCCAGGCCACGATAGAGCGTTCAATTCCTTCAAAAGGCAAAAAAACCGCTGCTAGGCCGGCCACAAGCGCCGAAAAAAACAAACGCGTATGAGCTAAAAACAGCCGAACTACATAGGGTTTTGAAGCCATGGAACACCTCGATTAATTAACTGTAACGCACGACATAGCCTTTGTAAATGCCACGTTAAAAAACAAAAATAAGCAAACGCGATGAGGGTGGAGTATGGAATTGAAAGAATTAACAGATAAAATAGCGGGAATTTGCGATACCTACGTAGAAAAATATGAAATCAGCAAAAGCCAAGATTGGATGCTTCTAAAAATTCAAGAAGAACTGGGCGAATTAAATTCAGCGTATTTAAAATTAACCAGCCGAGGACGCATTGGAAAAGCTACGCCGGCAGAATTAGAAAAAAATCTGCAAGAAGAGATCGCCGACGTTTTATGTTTTGTATTATTGTTTGCTCGAGAGCGCGGAATCGATCCAGAAGAGGCCATCAAAAATAAATGGTATAAATATTTCGAGATAGAAAAAGGGAACGTGTAAGTGAGTCCGTTACCCATTCTTCAAACCGATCGCTTGATTTTGCGCCCGCTGAAGATCGAGGACGCACAAAGTATTTTTGAATATGCAAAAAATCCCCAGGTATCAAAATATACTTTGTGGGAAGTACATCAAACTGTGGCGGATAGTTTAGACGATATTCAGAACTACAGCTTTCATTATTACGCACGAGGGGAGCCTGAAGCATTAGGCCGGGACTGTCGGTTGTTTTTGGGTTTCAAAATCCAACAAGTGCATGGAATTAGCTTATGCATTAGCAGAAGATCAATGGGGCAATGGCATTGTAGCCGAGGCCAGTCAGGTATTGATGAGTTTTTGTTTTAAAGAATTCGATTTAAAGCGCATTCAAGCACATTATAAAAAAGAAAATATTCAAAGTGGCCGAGTTATGCAAAAAATCGGAATGAATTACGAGGGCACTTTAAAAGCGGCTAAATTTCACCGTGAACGATTTT
>JACMMZ010000195.1 GCA_014378775.1 Pseudobdellovibrionaceae bacterium | reverse complement strand
CGCCAACGTGGAATTTTCAAATAAAACAGCGTGGTTATAACGGATCTATATTGATACATTCTGGTATGTTTAAGAGAAAGTGACAGTTTGTGTTCACGGTGTTTAAAAGTTTATGCACTGAAAAGTGATGAGTGTCTCAGAACGAGACAATGCGTTCTATTTCTGCTTATAAGGACAGTACGTTACGCGCGTCCCAATTCGTGACGGAAAGTCGCGGCAGGTATCGGGACGCCGGTCATAGACCTTACAGTGGCGGCTGACAGGATCCAAGAAGTAACAATCATCATTTGATTTTTGCGTGATCATAAAAAGATCCGTGTTATCACGGTAAGAACTAATGATGCCTTCTTTTTTTAAACGCTTCGCGGTTTTTTTAATGGAATGATTAATTTCGTCTTCGGTCGCAAGTCCCAACCGAATGATATCAAAGGCTTTTACTTCCACCGGCATGGTGCAACAGCTGGCCTGGCACGTGGCGCAGAAGTGATCTTGGTATTTAATCCAAGTTGATGGTCGGTCTTTATCGGTTATTTTCACGCTTAATCTTCTGTGGAATTTGCGCCGTTGACGGTTTTAGAATGAACTCTATTTTTTGATGTACTGAAATCAAAACCTAATTTTTTTCGAGGATCTCGACCTTGTTCGGCACCAAAAGAAGTACTCGGTAATCTGAATTTAATTTTTGAATTCTCTATAATTACGCGTGGATCAAGCGAATGACCATCGATCACCACGATGTTTCGCGTCTGCTGAGCCGTAACGTATTTTGTATCCCAGATCGTACGAATGTAAATAATGATACTTCCCAAAACTTGAGTTAATAACAACGACAATAGCATTAATGTCGTAAATCCTACCCATGGCTTAACCTTGTCAAAACGCGGCGTCTCCAGTATTTCAAATTTATTATTTAATGAAAGATCGTACGCATCAATCTTGGCTAAGCTTTCTGTAACTTGTTTGTAGCTTTGGAATTCTAAATCAGATTTCTTTTTCAATTCATCATAAGTCATGCTGGCCGTCGGAATGCTTTTTGCCTGTCCCATAACTTGACCTAGTGTCTTTTGTAAATCACCTAGTCGGGCCTGAAGCATTTCATTTTCATTTTTCAAATTTTGAATCTTGCCGCTATTACCGTATAATGCACTGTCGCGACGTGTGCTTTTGCCGCCGAGCGAATTAATAATTTGATTGTTCTCCGAAATTTTCATTCTGATTTCATTTTTACGCATCATAAGCTCAGAAATATAGTCCCCTACTTTGCCGGATCCCAAAGAAATAAGGTTTTCAGGCTTAGACTGAAAATCAGAAAGCTGTTTATTTAAAGTGTGTATAGAATCATCCAGATTTTTTTTCTGCTGTGTCAGGAAATCTTTAACTTTTTTGAGGTCGAGCTCTTCGACCCGTTTCAATTCAGCTGCAACAACCGGTAAAGCATTTTGAGAAACGAAATAAGCCAGATTCTTATCGAGAGAACTGACAACCATTTCAATTTCGAAATCTGATTGCAGATTTAATTTCATCATGCCGTCCATTTTTTTAACGGCAGTCAGTTGCTCATCAGGATTGAGCGCATCCAAATTTTTGTTATTCAAAATACTTGTTTTAAATTCGTCGTATCCGGCTCTTTCCGTAAGCGTCATCTCAGTTGCTTTTTTGGTTTCTGAAACAGCCCGGATCAATTTCATATAAAAATCAGTGGTTTTTAAATATTCGATACTTTTTTGAACCGACGAATTCGATTTCTTAGCCTCATTCACTTTGGTTGCGTTAGCCTGACCCACAAACTGACTGGTAAAGGATTGGAGCGAACTGTTCTTGTTGTCATTAATAATGACTGACCCAGCCGATTGAAACGGAACTTTGAAATTGTAAAGTGCCAGGGATGTGATTGAAAGCACGGCAAAGATTACCGCAAACAGAGCCCAGTTTTGAACTAGAATCTGGGCGATATTTTTTAATGAAAGCTCTTCAGTCAAACTTTGATGAGATTGTTCAAGATGAGCTGATTCAATTTGAGTGGCGTTTTCGTTGTTCGTGTTATCCATATGCCCGGAATTTACTCTATTACTCAAATCCCCGCCACTGATAAAGTAAGGTTGAATTTTCTACACAAACCAATCAAAAACTGTCAAAAAGTTATACGCTCAAATCAAATAAAATCGAGATGAAAAAAATCGATAAAATCGGCTAACGAATCTTCATAAATTAATACTTAAGTCCGATAAAGCAGAGGTAAGCCAAAAAGGAGACTCTCATGAATTCAAAGTACGATGCCAGTTCGATATATCAGTTCTTAGTCCATACCCCCGAATCCGCTTTAAGAAAAATGTTCATCACTCCGCAATTTACAGCGGTGCATTTCGGTATACTTCTCAAAGTCCTACGTGCCGGTTCAGAAAATGATTTTTGCGATCATTTCTACAATGAAAATTTTCCTAAATCTAAATTTAATGCCCAGGAAATCGTTCTCAAAGAAACGTTCTGGCCCCTTTGTGTAACAGCTTTGAATCAACATGGATTACTACAGCCAGCTCAAAAAGCTGCAGCCTAATTTTAAAGTCATCATTCCTTTTAAGGACTATGTCGCCGAGCTCGTACGCGAGCTCGGGCTCCACTCTATCGAAATCATTATAAAAACCGATTCAATTATTTTGGTCAACGGTATGGATCAATTCACCCCGATCTGGGCTCAGGATGTTTGGTCCGACTGTATCGGTACTGAAATCAATTCAATCAATCAAGGGATTGAAATTCTCAAAAAATACAAAAATATCGGATCGTATTATCCTTTGGTGAAAAATAATTTTGGTGAACTCATTTCTCAAAAAGTAAAAAATATTCCCTTGAAACGGATTAAGTTTCAACCCAATCATCCCTTTGATTTTAAGTTTACCGCTTGGACTATTCTGGATAGTTTTCTGATCACCTCAGAAAAAACACTGAAACGATTTCCTTTTGGCTGGCACGAATTCGAAGAGGATAAAAATTCTCCGCCCAGCCGTGCGTATTTAAAATTGTGGGAAACCTTCACCATTTACGGCGTGAACATCGAAAAATCTGATACGGTCATTGAGGTGGGATCAAGCCCCGGTGGCTGGACTTGGGTTCTAAGTGGATTAGCCAACAAAGTTTACTCCATTGATCGCGCACCTCTGTCCGACAAGATTGGAAAAATCGAAAACATTTACCATCAAGATGGCGATGCCTTCAAACTCAATCCAAAAAATTATCCTGATGTGACCTGGTTTTTTTCAGACATTATTTGCACCCCAGAAAAAATTTACGAGACCATTCAATTTTGGTTGAACAACAGCCCCGTCAGAAAATTTGTTTGCACGATCAAATTTAAAGGCGACTGCAATTTTGATATTTTAAAACAATTTTTAGCTATTGAAAATTCCACGATCATCCATCTTTACCATAATAAAAATGAAGTCACCTGGATTAAATATGCCTAATGATTTCCATAATCAAGTTGATGAAAGTACTAAACGGGATATCTTGAAATGGCTCGTGACTACAAAAACCAACGTGAAAATCACTCTGGATCAAAAATCGTTTGAATCGGTGACCTACCCGACTTCAGACCTAACTAAAATCACGGTGATTTGTGGACCTTCCAAGCAGGCTTTCAAAACGGGCCGCGATTTGACTTGTGAATTCACTCTTCATAACGAGATCTATTTTTTTACCGCAAAAGCAACTTTCAATGAAACGGCTCTTTTATTTTCTCCCCCAACCATCATTTACAAAATACAACGTCGTGATAATTTCCGCGTTCCTATTCCTAGAAATATGACCCATCATCTGGAATTTGAAGGCGCAGAACAGCTGAAAATTAAATTGACTGATCTGAGCCTTGGCGGCTGTAACATCACCGCAACTTATTCTAATGCATCAATGATTCGTCATCTCAAATTAGACCTTGAAGTCGCACTTAAAATGACTTTCCTCAGTTTTGATCAACAAAAATTTTACTGCAAAATAAAGTTTATCAAAGATAATCCCAATAACAGAACGGTCAGCCTGGGCTTAGAATTCGAAAAACTGAAAGCCAAGGACATGCAAGACATGCAATCCATTATTTTTAAGATCGACCGACTTAATCGCAAATCGGCCTTCGAATAGGTACGCCGTTTTTTTTCCGCCTCTAAACTAGATTTAAAAAACAACCAGTAAGCGGAAAAAGAACGGCGTACCCTAATACCCTAAAAAAAAGCCTGTGTTTCCACAGGCTTTTTGAATTTGAATTTCGATGTAAAGATTAACGTTTTGAGTACTGACCGCGACGACGTGCTCCGCGTAATCCGTATTTTTTTCTTTCGACCATACGAGGATCACGTGTAACGAAACCAGCTTTTTTGAGTTCAGCTTTAAATTCTTCGTTGAATGCGATCAAGGCACGAGTAATACCGTGACGAATAGCTCCGGCTTGTCCTGATTCGCCGCCACCTGTGACAGTGACTTTAAGATCAAATTTTCCAGCTTGGTTCAATAATTCGATCGGTTGCATGATCACCATTCGAGATTGTAAACGAGTTAAATAATCTTCAGATGTTTTTCCGTTGATGGTTACGTTACCTTTTCCGGATTTTAAGTAAACACGGGCAGAACTTGTTTTACGTCTGCCGGTGGCGTAGAAAAATTTTTCAGCGACTGCCATGGATTATACCTTTGCCTTGGTTGATGTAGGTTTAGCTTTTGCTCTGTGTTTGATCGTGTAGGCTTCTGGTTTTTGAGCATCATGTGGATGATCAGCGCCAGTGTACACTTTTAATTTTGTGATTAAAGTTTTTGATAATTTGTTAACTGGTAACATACCACGAACCGCTTCAGAAACGATGAATGTTGAATCGTCTCCACGCATTTGTTCAGCTGTCTTTTCTTTTAAAGATCCGAACCAACGAGAATGGCGGTAGTACTTTTTTGTACTCCACTTGTTTCCAGTCATTTCAATTTTATCAGAATTAATAACAACCACGAAACCACCAGCATCAGCGTGGGGTGTGAATGTTGGTAAATTTTTACCACGTAAAATGTTAGCGATATGAGTTGCGATACGACCAAGACGTTGTCCAGAAGCGTCTACAACAAACCATTTTCGATCAGTTTCTTCAGTTTTTGCGTTCCAAGTTTTCATAAGTTCTCCGTAAGAGTGAAAGAGTGTTTTAAAGTTCTCGGCAGCCATTGTCAAGGTCTAGAGGATAGTAAACCTTCATTAAATACAGCCCCTGGGGATCGGCTGGAGCGCCTGCTGCCTGCCTGTCCATCGCTCTGATCACTTGATCCATATATTCCGGCTTAAGATTCTTACGAGCCATTAATAATTGAGTCCCGACGATATTTCGCACCATTTGCTTAAGAAATCCCGATCCAGTGATCGTAAATTGTGCAACTCTAGGACCCTGCCAGGCCCAATCGGCCTTGTAAATCGTTCTTATGGTGTGGTGAACCGGCGTCCCGACCGATTGAAAACTTTTAAAATCATGCTCTCCGATTAAATACTGAGAACACTGATTAAAATAATCCAAATCCATCGGTTTTCTCATCCAGCCCATGGTGCGATTGAAGAAAGGACTCGGAAGTTGTGCGTTCAGCATCAAATAGCGGTAGGTTTTTTTCTCAGCCGAAAGAGTGGAATGAAAATCAGCCGGCGCGATCCAGGCTTTTTTGATCACAATCGAATCCGGTAATTTATTTTTCAAAGCCCGACTTAAATCCCAACCTTTCATCTGCTCCACCGTGCGATCGGTATCGAAATGACAAACTTGATTAACAGCATGAACCCCGGCATCGGTTCGACCGGAGGCGCTGAGTTCAATTTTGTGTTTAAAAGTTTTCTCTAAGGCTGTTTCCAAAGTACGACACAAACTGGGTTTTTCGGTTTTATTGTGTTCGCGTTCGATATTCTGGCGTTGCCAACCACAAAAATCAGTTCCGTCATAACTGCAGGTGAATTTGATTCGTGTCGATTTGGAAATATGTTTATCAAATAAAACTTTAGCCATCTTAGTTTGTCTTTTCATTTGATTTAAAAATCAAAAGTGACTCCGCCTTGGATAAAACTATTTTCATAGGTAAATGACGCCGCTTGAACCTGCACTGTTCTAAATTCTAAATTAATCCAGATATTGCTAATATCATATTCGGTCCTAAATTCGGCAGACATTTCGCGGCTAAACGCGGTCACATTTAAAAGGCCTCCACCGGCTGCATAATATCCAAACGATCCGATCGCTTTAATTTTGGGATCATCATCACGCTTTTCCGCAAGCAGCGTGTAGACTCCTCCGCCTGCTACGTAAGGCGCAAAATACTGTCTATCGTGATATTCGAAGCGGTAGGTTAAACCTAAAAAAAGCGGCATGGTCACAAAAGTAAATTTTTCGATCGAAGTCTTATTGGGATCCGAAGCTAATCTTCCATTCCCTTCAGCATATTGAAAAGCCAAACCGGTTTGCAGGCCGATCCGGCCGAAGCTGTTGGTAAAAAAATATTCGTAATCAAAGCCGATCGAAAGTTTTTCGGCTCCGTCGTACATGTCGTCAAAATTAACGACAGTGACATCTGACGTTCCGACCTTGGTGATCGCGACACTGATTTGCGGATTCATCACGTATCCAAGACGAATATTCATCGATTGATTACGAAGTTCGTCTTCGACTTCGTAAATATAATTTCCTTCGGAATCAATCCGCGTTAATCCATCTTTGCGCGCACCAGGGTGAACCACTTTTTTTTCCGTTGCTTCGACGGCTCCTACAGATAAAGAGCTTAACAACACCAACAGCGAAACAAATTTACGCATGAACAGCTCTTCTTTTTTTCAAAAGAAAATACAAAGCTGAAAGCATAAACAGAAATCCACAGACAATAGGTAAAATTCCAAAATTTACGGCTAACCAAGCCACAGCAATAAAAGGATACAACGCCGTCCGCGTGAGCGCTTTTAGGATTTCGGAGTGCTCGATAAAATGAGCAATCGGAGGACTGTAACGGTAATAGGCTTTTACAAAAGCTTTTCCGTAAGAATTTGTTAATAAAAACTGATTTCTAAATTCCCTTAAAACTTGCACTTGCAAAGCCATATCCGATCCAAAAGCCGCGGTGGAAATAAAACAACTTTTATCCGATAAAAGGCCGATAACTTCCGACGGTTGTCCGCAGGTCTTTAATGGGTCAGCTCCTGTGATGTTGAATTTGTAAATATTTTGAGCCTTGTTAATATTTCCCATCAAAAGACAATAATTTTGATAATTGTTCAGGCCAGTCACGGTGTTATCGGTGATTCCAAAAGTGGCGTCATAGGCACGAATCTGAAAATTAGCTGAGCTTGGAATCAGACCGACATTTCCCGCATCGTAGGCAATCAGCGCAAGCCCGTACCAATCGGGCGCGAGCGAAGACTTAGCAGGCGCGGTTCCGTCACCGGCCACGCTGCTTCCAAACAATTGTTGCAAATAAAATTTCGAGTCGCCGATTCCTAATATGTAGCCGCAATTTCCTAAGGCGCCATTGGTACGAGCCTCTTCCGGCGAATTACAAAAAATTTGTTCATTGTTAGCCTGAGTATTTGAGTTAATATAATGAAGCTTGGCCTCGATCGAAACTTTTTCATCAGTATCAGTTAAATCGCCATCTCCGTTTTGATCGACATACAAATAAATTCTTCGTGAAGTATTGTTAAAGGACCACTCTGGTGAATTGCCTGGATTAGGCAAACAGGTATTGGTAAAATGTGTATCATGGGCACAAAGATAGCCCCAATCGATAGTCACCGTTTTATTTTCTCCAGCAGCTGCCGTTACGGTCGAAGTTGGTAAGGCATATTCGGCCGCTTCCGAAGTTGAGCTATCACCTTCGTCCGTCGTTATTTTTATTTTGGCGGAACTGAGTGCCACACTACTTGAAAAGGTGATCGATATTTTTAGTGACCCGTACACACTTGATTTATTACAAGCTTTCGCCGGCGTTGAAGTCGAAGCGGCGCACGAATCACACGTTGTGGCTGATTCCCCGACACAATTTAAAACCGCATTGACCCCTGAAACCGTACCGGTCATTCCGCCGTAGATCTTAAAGTTTTTATTTGTATCTTGCTCAAAGTAACTGACTCCACCCACCGATTGAATAGTGATCGTTGCATGGGATAAATTTGGAATTAAAAATAAGAGTGATAAAAGTAGTGATTTCACTCTTCGATTTCAGCATGCATGATTTGTGATGTCAAATTACTAAGAAAAGATCAGATCAGCGATTTGTAAGCCGTTTAATGCAGCGCCTTTTTTGAGATTGTCAGAAACCACCCACATCAACCATTTTTTGGGATTGTGTAAATCCTGATGAACACGACCGACAAAAACCGGTTCTTCTCCGGAAACTTCCAAAGGCGTCGGATAATCTGTATCCATCATGGCTAAGCCCGGGAAGTCATCCATAGTTTTTAACAGATCAAGGCGATCTACATCTTTTTTAAGCGTGACCCACACCGCTTCAGAATGACTATTCAACGCGGGAATCCGTACAGTAAAAGCTGAAACTTTAAGATCAGCTTGGCCTAATATTTTAGGAGTCTCGTTCATGATTTTGATTTCTTCCGAGCAAAATCCATTTTCATCAAATGATCCAATTTGGGGAATGCAATTGAACAAAATCTGTTTAGGAAAGGCTTTTCCTTCGTGATTCGGGACTTGGAAATTTTTAGTTTGTTCCAAAAGTTCTTCATATCCCGCAAGACCGGCGCCACTGACAGCTTGATAGGTAGAGACCACGACTTCTTCGATGCCGTAATGAAGTTGTAACGGTTTCAGCGCCATCACTAATTGAATCGTTGAGCAATTCGGATTGGAAATGATTTGAGGCTTCGAATTTTTATCAATGAGGTGACCGTTGACTTCGGGCACGACGAGCAAAATATTATTATTCATGCGAAAAGCGTTGGAATTATCAATGGCGAAAGCGCCGGCTTTGACGGCTTGTGGCGCCCACTCTTTAGAAAGATCGTCTCCGGACGAGAAAAAAACCATATCCAAACCATTAAAACAACCTGGCTTTAAAGTTTGCACGGCCCAATTCTGACCGGCTAAAAATAATTTGGAACCTTCTGAATTTTGACTGGCAAAAGGACGAAATTCTTCAACGGGATAGGCGTACTCTTCAAGTAAATTGATAAACGTTTCGCCCACTACTCCGGTTGCGCCAACTAAACCCAATTTAAGCGGTTTTCTCCAGGTCTTCATGATTAATTGTCTTTTTCTTCTTGAAGATCATTTTCATTGGTATTTTCAGGCGCATAAACATTGGCACGCATTTGCTTTTGTTTTTTTCCCCAACGCATAAGACCAAAAATGGCTCCCAAAAAAGCGTAAGAGAAAAATAATACAAACAGCATCACTTCGTGGCGAAGCGCGACCAAAAATAAAACGATGACTCCTAAAATAAGATATCTAAAATGCAATCGCTGCTTCAGATCGATATCTTTAAAAGAACGGTAGCGAAAATTAGAGACCATTACAAAAGCTAATAAAATTGTCATCGCCAATAAAGGAACACTTCCTGTAGCGGGCCATTGCATATCATTAAACGCCAAATAGGAGGACGCCACAATACCGGCCGCCATAGGAATCGGTAAACCTTGAAAGTAATTTTTTTCCACGATTCCAATTTGAACATTGAAGCGCGCTAATCTTAAAGCGCCACACGCTGCAAATAAAAAACAAGCCATCAAGCCTAAGCGACCAAAGGGTTCCAGCGCCCATTGGTACATCAACATGGCTGGTGCGACCCCGAAACTAACCAGGTCACACAATGAATCAAGCTCCGCTCCAAATTTACTGGTGGCGCGAGTTAAACGAGCCAAGCGGCCGTCTAGCGTATCAAAAACGGCGGCAACCACCACCATAATTGCGGCGGTTTTAAAATCATTTTTGAAAGAACTTAAAATGGAATAAAAACCACAAAATAAATTTCCCATGGTCATCAGATTAGGAAGAATGTAAACATACATTCCTAATTTTTTGCCCGAGGCTGTTTGCTCTTCTAATTCATTAAATTGATCGACCATCAGTCCGCTCGTTTCTTCGTTGGAGGGGGCGGATTTTCCGCGCGCTTACAGAGGAATACTAAAGAAAATAAATAAAAAATACAAACAGATACTGCTGAAGATGGGCATAGTGAAATTGTCGTCCATTTGGCCCAGTGGAATAAGTTCGGCTAAAGCACCGCACAGCCCGGCTAATACAGCGATGAACAAGATATTCACGCCTAAGTCGTGGTAAGACAAAAAGAAATAGGTCAGGATGATACAAACTACTAATGCGGCAAAAAAGCCTTGATAAGATTTATGTCCGAAGATTTTGTGGCGCCCCCAGGTAATACCCACAAAGCTTGCGATCGGATCGGCGAACGCTAGAAAAAGTAAACTCAAAGAAACTACCGAATGAGAAAAAATAAATGAAATAAAAATTACGCTGGTTAACAAATAAGTTGTTCCCGCTAGCTTATCCAGTTCCGTGGAACGCAAAATCGGTTTAAATAAAGAGTTAAAAATTTTATTGTAGCGCGGGTATTTGACACGAATAATATCGCCGGGAACAAAGCACAACCACAGTGCAATAAAAATGAAGCTGCTGATGGGGAAAGAAAACAAATTCCAAATGAGAAATAAGCCCAGTACCCCCAGCATATGCCAAGCTTTTCGCAAAAGATGAAGGTCCGATTTTTTTTTAAACGCGATGTTCATAACCAAAAATACGTTATGGAAGCAAGGCATTTAAGTCATCTAATAATTTCCAGATTCGAACTACTGACGAATGATTGTGATTTTTTTGTTTATTTTTTGCCCGTCGTTTAGGCTAATTTCCAACTCGAGGATGTTCTCACCGCTTTGCAGTTGAATATAATCTGTCGAAAGTTGCACGGTTGATCGAGCGGGGCGCACCGAAGCTGGTCCGCGCTGGAATGATGGGGCTTCAGAACTTTTAAAAACTTGGCCGTCATACCCATTGGTCAAATTTTTAATGGAATAAAGGGGTGCTTTTTTACTCAACCGATCGCAATCGGTAAATTTGATGCGTACGACTTGCGAAGTCGCTGAAACCGGCATCATCAAATTTCCTTGCTGATCACAACGAATAGAAAATTCCTCTTTTACTTTTTCTGTTGTCGCGGTTTTGCGCGAAGGATCAAAATAGGGAATCACGTCAGCTACAGATGAAATACTTCGCGTTTTAGCTTGGTTGTTGCGTTGAAATGGAAAGGCCAAGATGACCGCGACCATCAAAACTCCACCTAAACTTAAAACAACATATCTTCTCTTCATCGATAACCTATCGGCCAAAAGTTATCCAGAAATTAGGCCAGTTTGGACTATTCTCGAGTGTCTTATTCTGATACACTACCTCTCATGCAAAACATTCCAGATTACAAAAGTACTATCCGCCTTCCACAAACTGATTTTCCAATGAAGGGTGATCTTGCTCTGAAAGAACCCGGCATCATCGAATCATGGAATAAAAATAATATTTATCAAAAAATTCAGGTGCAAAATGCTCAGGGTCCAGCTTTCACCATGCCCGACGGTCCGCCTTACGCCAACGGATCGATTCATATTGGACATGCACTGAATAAATCTCTAAAAGATTTTATTATTAAATATAAATCCATGAAAGGATTTTCAGCTCCGTTTATTCCGGGTTGGGATTGTCATGGATTACCGATTGAACACAAAGTCATGAAGGAACTCACGGAAAAGAAAATCGTCAAGACTGATCAAGAGATTTTATCTTTATGTCGCGAAGAAGCTCAAAAATGGGTTAATCATCAATGCGAACAATTTAAACGTTTAGGCATTTTAGCTGATTGGGAAAATCCTTACTTAACCATGAATAAAGATTACGAAGCCGAAGAGATTCGTGAATTCGCGCGCGCTTACAAAAAAGGTGTGATCTACCAAGGCGTGAAACCGGTTTATTGGAATTGGACTCTTAAAACAGCGCTAGCCGACGCCGAAGTTGAATACCACGATATTAAATCCCCATCGATTTATGTGAAGTTTGAAGTCACTGATGTGAAAACTCTCAAAAAATTAGGTACGCCCAGTGGCAAAACTTATTTTGTTATATGGACCACTACGCCGTGGACATTGCCTGCTAATGTCGGAATTTGTTTACACCCGGAATTAGAATATTCCGTTTTTAATCACGTGAACAGTGACGGTGCAAAAGAAAGTTTAGTCATTGCCGACCAGTTGAAAGACAGTTTCGAAAAAGAAACGGGATTAACTTTACATAAACTATCTACGCATTCGGGACAGTCTTTAGAATTATGTGAAGCCATTCATCCATTTTTAGATCGTAAATCAATTGTGGTGCTGGGTGATCACGTCACCGCTGATGCGGGAACCGGCTGCGTTCATACGGCCCCGGGTCACGGTGTCGACGATTTTCGCGTGGGTCAGAAATATAATCTACCGGTTTTAAATCCCGTCAGCGATTCGGGTCAATACACCGATGAATTCCCCGAGATGCAAGGCATGAATATTTTCAAAGCCAATCCAGTCATCATCGAAAAATTACGAAACAGCGGTCATCTGATTAAATTTTCAGAATTCGTCCATAGCTATCCGCACTGCTGGCGATCTAAAACACCTTTGATTTTTAGAACAACGGCGCAGTGGTTTATCGGAATTGATTTAGAAAAATCCGAAATCAGAAAAAATACTTTAAATGAAATGGACAACGTTCAATTTTTTCCAAGCTGGGGAAAAGCTCGTTTTCAAGCGATGATAGAAAATCGGCCTGACTGGTGTTTATCTCGTCAAAGAATTTGGGGCGTTCCGATTCCGATATTTTACCATATTGAATCCGGCGAACCGCTGGCGGATTATGACGTGATGATGAAAGCGGCCGAAGTGGTGGAAAAAGGCGGAATCGAAGCTTTTTATAAAACGTCTCCGGAAGAAATGATAGGAAAACCAGGTTACAAGCACGGTCGTGATATATTAGATGTTTGGTTTGACTCCGGTGTATGTCATGCCGCCGTTCAAGCCAAGCGCGCCTACAAATCGGCAATCGCCGATATTTACATTGAAGGTTCGGATCAACACCGCGGTTGGTTTAATACGTCCATGCTTTCGAGCATGGCAACCACCGGTAAACCT
>JACMMZ010000194.1 GCA_014378775.1 Pseudobdellovibrionaceae bacterium | reverse complement strand
TTAACGAATCAATGTACAACTTATTTAACCAAGCATGAGCCCCAAACAAAAGTTTTCGATAACTATTGTAAGTGGAATGAATAATTAAACTTCGTGACTGAGTGGACGGCGGGGCGCACGGAAATACGTACGCGGAGAAAGTTGAAAAAGATCTTCCACTTTACTCATGTAGACGCAGGCATAGCGCTCCATTTGATAGGCGAAGTAACTTTCTTCGTTCCCGGCGCGCATCAGCTGTCCCCAATTCGGATTATATAGCAATTGTTGTTTCTTGATCAATTGACTTATCTGAGCGTCGAATTCATTGATTTCTTTTTGAAGTTTATCGATTTGGGAATCATCAACTTTTTCGGTTTTCTCGTATTTCAAAGTCATGATTTCTGTAAGCTGATCTTCTAATGGTTCTTTACGCTTCATCAACGTATCAATTTCGTGGATGATGGGCTCGGCTTTTTTATTTTGCGCGATTTCTTCTAAAAGATCTTCTGCAATCATGGCTGTTCTCCAGTTACATTCTTTCTTGAGTCGTAGAATATCTCCGTAGATGTGATCTCCGATGTAAAGAATATCGTCGCCTTCAAGATTGAGATCCGTGGTAAATTTCTTGGCGTTACCGCTTTGGTAGACGCCTGGTTTTAATTTTTCATCCACGTTCGTCATAGATCCAGTAAGTGGATCAATTTTGAGGAATTTAAGATCATCGTAGAAAAATTTTGGTTTCTGCGCAAACGTGATGACGAATTCAAAAAGATTCACCCAGGATTCGTGATCTTTTAAAAACGGATTCACGGCGAAATCCAAAAGGAGCTTTGAGTAGTGAAAATCAGAATTGGTTAAAATGAAAATTTTCTTTCCGTGCTTTTTGTATTTTTCTAAACAGCGCACGACGTTTTCATCTTTGATAATGTAATGAGCTAAATTATCGCGCACGGCATTCTTAAGTGATCCATCGCGGTGAGCCTGATCGAGAGCATCAAGCACGTCATCAGCCATCTGCGCATAATCCGGAAGTTTTGAATTTGGATCTGAATCTTTCAAATCCACCAACTGAGAATAAGCATGCGCCAGTGAATAAGAAAAACTTGTGTCCACCGAAAGGTAATCACTTTTACTGAGATCAACGTAAGTGGATCGATACGTTTTTTGACGAATTTTAAAATCAAGTGGTTTTAAACCGTGAAAGCAATTTCGGATCGCGGTGTAACGATTTAATTTTAATAAATTCCCTTTGGGTTTATCGATGACCAGTCCCCGTAAAGCGAAATTGAAATCAAATTGTAATTTTTTAATTTGTTCGGGATAGGCTTTTCCCGTGACTAGCTTTTCCATGATGGTGGTGTGGGACAAGCGTTCAAAATTTTCTGTATTGTAACGGATCAGCGTGTGATCCATATCTAAGCCGATGTATTTGATTTTTTTTAAATTCAGCGTGCGGTTAACGTAGACTTTTGATCCTGACAACATATCTTATTCCTTTAAGCTTATCCTTTTCCTTTGAAAAAGAGCGTCATTAAGCTTACAATTATCGCTTCATGACATCAACTATTATTAAAGATGAAATCCAGCTCTCGGATGAACAGCAAGTGGCCCTCGATTTATTAAAATCGGGGGACAATGTTTTTCTAACGGGCGGTGCAGGATCGGGTAAAAGCTTCGTCGTGCGCGAGCTGATGAAAGAATTAGACTCTGAATCGATGCCCATCTTAGCCAGTACCGGAGCGGCTGCCGTGCTTTTAGGCGGTCGAACATTCCATAGTTTTTTCGGAATCGGGATTATGGAGGGTGGCTTTGAAGCCACCGTCACGCGGGGGCTCAAAGACAAAAAATTGTTAAAGCGGTTAGCGAAAGTTGACGGCGTCGTGATCGATGAAATTTCCATGATCCCCGGAGAAGCCTTAGCCGCCGCCGAATATTTATCCCAGATGGCGCGTGAATCCACTTTGCCTTGGGGCGGGATGCGCGTGATTGCGGTCGGAGATTTCGGCCAACTGCCACCGGTCACCATGGCGGGAAAAAAACGTGATTGGTGCTTTCAACATGAAGTCTGGAAGAAAACAAATTTTCTGATTTACCAACTTAAATACAATCAACGGGTGCAAGAATCGGAATACCTTGAAGTCCTCGATCAAATTCGGCGTGGAAAATTAGATGACAAAGGTCGAAATTTTCTCAATTCTCGAGTCAGAAATCATGATGAAGATGAACCGGGAACGCGTTTATTTCCGCGGCGTGAACAATCTGAATTTTACAATCAAAAAAAATTAAAAGAAATCAATCAAGATGAATTTGCAATTCCGTCAATTTATTTTGGCGAAGAAAAATTTATCACCAGCCTCAAAAAAAATGCGCCGGTGGCAGAAGAGCTCAAATTAAAAAAAGATTGTCGTGTTTTATTTCTTAAAAATGATGCTCAAAAAAGATATGTGAACGGGACGCGGGGCACCGTGGTTGAGATCGAAAGCGATCACATTATTGTGAAAAAAGATTTACGAGATCGTGCGGGTTTCGGTCGTGAAATCAAAGTTGAGAAAATGCAATTTTCGCTTTTAGATCCTGACGGAAATATCAAAGCCAGCGTCATTCAGTTCCCCTTGGCTTTGGCTTACGCCACCACGATTCATAAATCACAGGGCGCAACCATTGACGAGCTCTGGTGTGACTTATCCTCTTTGTGGGAGCCCGGACAAGCTTACGTGGCCTTGTCACGGCTACGAGACTCCTCAGGACTTCATATCGTTCGATGGAGCGAAAGATCCATTATAACGGACCCTGCAGTAAGCCTATTCTACAGCCAGATTGACCCTATTTGACCCAGTCATCTTGAATGAAAAGAACTAGCCAAACTAGTTCGTTTTATTTATATTTTGAGCATTCAAAAAGCTTAAGGGGAAACCGATGTCATTTTTATCGATCAATTGGAAAGACGGCGCCATCACAGAGAAAAATCCAATCGGATTAAACGGAGTTGATTTTCTTGAATACGCCGGGCCCGATGCCGCCGTTTTAGAAAAACTATTTACTCAAATGGGTTTTATCGAATTAGCAAAAGTTGCAAATAAAAACATTAAGTTATTTCGCCAAGGCGATATCAATTTTATTTTGAACTGTGAACCAAATACCTTTGCCATGAAGTTTGCGAATGATCACGGACCCTGCGTCTCTTCCACCGGGTTTCGGGTAGGAAATGCAGCGGCATCTTTTGAAGCGGCCATTGCACGCGGAGCTAAAGTTTACGATGGGAACGAAGCGTCTCGCGGAGCTTCTCCGTTTTTTGCAATTTACGGCATTGGTGATTCACTTATTTATTTTATCGACGAAAAAAATCACAAAGAAATGTATGAACGAATTTTTGCACTTAAAGATAATTCTGTGCGCCCGATGGGATTAGGATTTCAAACGGTTGACCACTTTACCAATAATGTTCCCAAAGGGGACATGAGCAAATGGTTTAAATTTTATGAGGGTGTTTTCAATTTTCATGAAATCAAATATTTTGATATTAAAGGTAAATCCACGGGATTACTTTCTCAGGCTTTAGGATCTCCATGTGGTAAATTTGCCATTCCCATCAATGAGCCCACAGATAGTAAATCTCAGATTCAGGAATACCTCGATGAATATAAAGGTTCAGGCATCCAGCACATTGCGATGACCACTGAAAATATTATTCCCACGATTGATCAACTGAAATCTAACGATGTTCAGTTTTTATCGGCTCCTCCGGAAACGTATTATTCCATGCTGAAGGATCGTTTACCACTGGTGTCCGAAGATGTTTCACGGTTACAAAAAAATGCGATTTTAGTTGATGGCGATCACGAAGGATATCTTTTACAGATCTTCACAAAAAACGTTATCGGCCCGGTTTTCTTTGAAGCAATTCAGCGTAAAGGTCACGACGGTTTTGGTAATGGAAATTTCCAAGCCCTGTTTGATGCGATCGAAGCCGATCAGCGAGCCCGAGGGTATTTATAATGCATCAATATTCTCAAGGTAAAAATCATACGCAAGGGCATAAAGCAATTCCAGCCGGGCACGTGGAAGAGGAACAGGGCCGCAAGGGATTCTACGGACAAGTTTCGCATTTGATTAAGCCGGAAGCGCCAACTCGTTGGACTGAAATCGAAGGGCCATTACGGCCTCATTTATTTGATTTGGTTCCCATGAAATACGAATCGAATCACTGGAAGCGCTTATTGTTTAATAACGAAGTTGCCATTTATTCCATGATGAATGATGTCACGCCGGTAAATAGCCTCGCGGGAAAAACGAATCTTAAATCATTTCGAAATACCGACGGGGAAACTTTGTATTTCTGTCACAAAGGTTCCGGCGAGGTCCTAACGGAATACGGTTTATTAAAATTTAAAACTGGAAGCTACGTTAATATTCCTAAATCACTTCATCATACATTTGTGTTTACCGAGGCCACGCAGTTTATCGTGATTGAATCTAAATCAGGGGCTTACCGTGAACCGGAACGCGGAATGGTTGGTAAAAATGCTTTTTATGATTTAGCTTCGTTAGGAAAACCGGATTTAGAAGCTCTTCATCAGTTGAAGCGTGAAAAGAATGTTGAAAGTTTATCGATTGAAATTAAACGCCTGAATGCCATGACGACTTTTAAATATGAAACGTGTGTTTACGATACGGTTTCTTGGAAAGGCGATTTTTTCCCTTTTACGCTTCATGTGGATGATCTAATGCCGATGATGTCTCACCGAGTTCATTTACCGCCGTCGGCTCATACCACCTTTGCCGCGAACGGATTTGTGGTTTGTACTTTTGTTCCACGTTTGATTGAAACCGATGCCGACGCGCTGAAAGTTCCTTTTTATCACCAAAATATTGATTACGATGAAGTGTTATTTTATCACGCGGGAAATTTCTTTAGCCGCGATAATTTACATTCAAATATGATCAGCTATCATCCGGCCGGATTTCCGCACGGACCGCATCCGAAGGCTTTTGCGATGGCTCAAACCGGTCCACCAAAAACTTTCACCGATGAAGTGGCCGTGATGGTGGATGCGTATAACCCTTTAAATATTGATCCTGGGTTCGAATCAAACGAGGTCAAAACATACTGGGAATCGTGGAAACAAAAGAAATAGATTTTTCGCTGATCAATATCGGCGATACTTTGTCCGATGACCAAGCCATGGCTTTAGCAATTCATATAGCCAAAGCCGGAGCCCCGTTTGTGTCACCGAATCCCTTAGTGGGATGCACGATATTAAATCGAGAGAATAAATTAATCGCCACTGGCTTTCACCAAAAATACGGGGAAGCCCACGCCGAAATCAACGCCATCAAAAATCTTTCAGCATCTAATTTAGAAAACACGAAAGTTTTTGTGACACTAGAACCCTGCGCCCATGAGGGTAAAACCGGATCCTGCGCTAAAAAACTGATTCAGTATAAAATAAAAAAACTAATTTACGGATTAGTTGATCCCAATCCATTGGTCTCCGGCCAAGGTGCCGCGATTTTACAGGCTTCAGGAATTGAAGCGGAAGAATACCAGGGATATTTAAAAGCCGACCTGAATGATTTGTGTGAGGTCTTCCTTAAAAATTTCCGCCAGAAAAAAACTTTTGTCGCCATGAAAGTGGCATCGTCCCTGGACGGTCAGATTGCTCTTTCAACCGGGGAGAGCAAATGGATTACCACGACAAAATCCCGAGAATACGTTCATGAACTGCGATCTTACTACGATGCGATTTTAGTTGGAAGCAACACCATTGAAATGGATAATCCGTCCTTAAACATTCGCCATTCGAAAATTCAAAAAGAAAGAAAGCTGATTATTCTGGATCCCGAATCAAAACTAGCTGGAAAAAAATATAAATTCCAAGATGTCCACAAACCGGAAAACATTCACATCCTTAGATTCAATGATTTAAATGATGTTATGAATCAGCTGTGGGCCTTAAATATAAAATCCGTCTTCATTGAAGGCGGAGCGCAAACCTATTCTTCGTTTTTGAAAGCGGGCCTGGTGGATCGTTTGTATTTATTTATGAACGCTTC
>JACMMZ010000193.1 GCA_014378775.1 Pseudobdellovibrionaceae bacterium | reverse complement strand
TTGTTGATTGCAAACTTATAACCGATATCGATTTGATTTCCAGTTCCTTTAAAGCCCGTGGTTGTGGTAGATGATAAAAAGTATGTCCCTATGAAATACCAACCCTCATCTTTTTTTGAGGCGTAGCCGATATTCGGGCCGAAGGATGTACGGTCGGAACTGTTGCCATTAGACACCGTGCTTTTTTCGGTTGAATACAAAAAACCTAAGGTCAAACCAGGGTTTGCAATCCAACCCCCACCTAAATCCAATAACAATCGCGATTCCGTATTTCCGCCATTTGCTTCAGACATGTAAACCGTTCCTAATTTCATGTAGGAGGCGGCCCAGGCCGGCGTCGTGAGTAAAGTTGAAGCCAGGAAGGGATATAAGAGATATTTTTTTATACGCATAGTGCTATTGTTATAGAGCCTAAAGCGCAAGATCAAGGATTAATATTTCATAGTGAATTTGAGATCATATCGACTAAGGTATTTCGAGCAATCGGTTTCGTGAGGTAATTGGTAAACCCGTTCGACATACACTTTTCTTTTTCTTCCTTCATCGCGTGCGCCGTTAAAGCAATAATCGGCTTGTCATAGCCTGATTTTCTTAACGTTGAGACCGCTTCGTACCCGCCCATGATCGGCATTTGCAAATCCATTAAGATCAAGTCAAACTTCGAATCTTGAGCTAAAGCTTTTTCCAAAGCCGCTTTTCCATCATTAGCTGTGTCTGAAAGAGCACCGAATTGTTTAAGGATAAAGCTTAAAAGCAGGCGATTATCTGGTGAATCATCGACAATCAGGATTTTTTTATTTTTTAATTGTTGTGAATCGATTTGAATCTCCGGAACTTGTGCGTGAAAAATATTTTCACTGGCGGATTGATCGATTAAAACCGGGCTTATATTTTCACCGACATCTACATAAAGTAAGAAGGTGCTGCCTTTTTGCAGAACCGTTTTTTCTAAGACCAGATCGCCACCCAAAGCAATCGCAAGTTTTTTAGAAAGGGCTAATCCTAAACCGGTTCCGCCGAATTCTCGAGTTTCCGACGAATCAATTTGCGAGAACGGCTTGAATAATTTATGAATGTCTTCCACGGCCACGCCAGGACCCGTGTCGGTCACACGAAAACTCATTTGTGAATGAGAAAAAAAGCAATCGACGGTAATCGAACCTGTTTTAGTAAACTTCGTGGCGTTACCGCAAATATTCAAAATAATTTGTCTCAGGCGTGTGTTGTCCGATGAGAATGTGGCCGGAACTTTTCCGGATATTTTTACGTCGATTTCTATACTTTTATCTTGCGTTTTTAGATCTAAGATAGATTTAAGATCTTCTAAAAGTTCCAGCGTATTGATCGTCTCTCGTCGAATTTTGATTTGACCAAATTCTACTTTAGACAGATCAAGGATATCATCGATAATATTTAGCAGCTGCCGACAATTTCGTTTAATGATGCTCATGTTACTGCGCTTTTCATCATCGGATAACTGAGTCGTGTTTAAAATATCCACAAAGCCCATAATTACACCGATTGGCGTTCGAATTTCGTGACTCATATTTGCTAAGAAAAATGATTTCGCGCGGTTAGAAACTTCGGCGCGATCTCGGGACACGATCAGTTCGTGTTCGATCTGTTTTAGATGAGTAATATCAATAAATGAAAGGCCTAAACCAATAAATTCTGCGTACTTTGTTTGAACCGGAAATAAATTAAGACTGATGTAACGATTTTCACCATCAACCGTAATACTGATCTCAAAGTTTTTACCGGGCCCGGCGCTTTTGATAAAATCCGAAATGGATTCCTTTGGTTTTAGACCAATCATAGTTTTAAAATCGGGCATGGAATGAATATCAGTTTTATTTGAACTGACATTGAGATATTTTTTAAAAATGTCGTTGGCCCGGATGATGTAGCCTTCGGGACTGAAAAACGCAATTCCCTGTGAAGAACTGGAGATAAGTGATTCAATCTGCGCATTGGAACTGAGATTTTCTTTTTCAGATCCGATCCGATCCCGATTAATGACTTCAAAAGCCGTCGTACTTTTCCACGTAATCATAATCAGCGCGGCAAGACTTGCCGTAGCCACCGTGGCGAAAACGGCAGATGGATCCGCGCCGGCATCATAAAGATAAATTCCTAAGCGACTAAATAAAATCGGTAAAATCAAACTAGCCAGTGAAACGCTACGAGCAAACGATCCCGTGGCACCATAACTTTGTAAAATGACAACATACTTATTTTGCGGAAACATAAAAAGCCCGGCAAAGGCGGCCAGTAATCCGCAAATGGCAATATGATCAGTGATCTGAAACGATCCTTGGAACGGGTAAAAAACCTGCACATCGAAAATAATGGCAATGATTCCGACAAGTGACATAAAGAAAACGATACTGTTTAAAACTGTAGCGAATTTATTTCGGGCGCGCTGATAACTATTCATCAGTAAGGCCGTACCGAGTAAAATAAAGGTTATGACCGTGCGTGAGGACATCTGACCAGGGAAACGAGGATCAGTACCGGTAGGATCATACTGAAACGGAAGATCAATTCCTAAATTAAATCCCGTTATTTTTTCATACAGGGTCAAAACTCCGATCAAGATAACAACCGTTGCTAAAATTCGTCCTAAATAATTGATGTATTTATTATCTGAATTAAGCCAGAGCATATAAGTAGAGATCGAAAGGAAGAAAAAAGCTAAGGCCGTATTTTGCTTAAAATGAATATTGATTTCATACGGGCCGATGCCCGTACCGAAAATCCAGGTTAAAACGGATAAGCCCGATAAAATAAAAATAATGATTAGCGGGATTAGAACAAAGTTTTTGACGTATTTTACATTTTGATAATCAATTTTATTTTTCACGAGACTTACCCAAGTACGAGTCCAATTTTTCGGAGGCCAGAACATATTCTTTTTCAGCGGCTTGAATCAGCAACCGAAGCTCTGATGGTGGAGGGTTTGATTCGGCACTTAAATATTCTAGTCGTTTAAAAATTTCGGCCAAGCGCATCGTTCCTAAGTTAAGGCTGGTGGAGCGAATACGATGTGATAACTTTCCGAGTTCTTCATAATTTTTGATTTCGAATTCTTTTTTAATCAGGATTAATTTATCTTTCATCTCTACATTAAAAATTTCAATCAATTCCTTGATCAAATCTAACGTGGGATCATAGGACATCATAGTTTCAATTTTCACCGCATCAACAATGGGAAATGTTAACAATATTTGATCGATTTGAATGAGAGATTGATCACTCATACATTCTCCTCATCGGTGTGTAAAAGGTAGCCCTCATGGCTGACCGTTGTTAACAGAACTCCGGTGTCTAAAATTTTCTTTCGTAAAGATGAAACATGGCGATCAATGGTGCGACTTTGAAAATGGGTTTTGTTCCAAACATTTTTTGCTATTTTTTCTCGAGAAACGGTTTTTCCCATGTGAGCGACAAAATATTCAAATAATTTAAATTCGGTCGGGGACAAGTTAAGTATTTCATTTTGTCCGGTCGAATTTTTTTTGTAAACCAGCCGGGCTTCTTGATTAAAAATGAGATTTCCAAGATGAGAGGGTACGTACTGCGCTGATAAAATTTCACTGGATCTGGCACAATGAGCGTCAACCCGCGCAATTAATTCTTCGCGACTGAAAGGTTTAGTGATGTAGTCGTAGGCCCCGGCTGCAAAAGCTTGAACTTTTGCTTTAAGATCCGATTCCAGCGTCAAAAAAACAACCGGTATTTTAGGCGTACTATATTTGGCGTTTATCTCTTTAAAAAAATCATACCCGTTTCCATCTGGCAGATTGATATCAAGAAGGATCAGATCAGGCTTAAGTTCATTCAAAATATTTCGAGAGCGTTGCAAATTTCCAGCAATAGTTAATTCGTGTTTCGTGCCTAAACTATTCAATAAAAGTGTCTGGGTGGTTTGTTCGTCTTCAATCGCTAATATTTTGTATCGCTTCATATCACTTTCTTAGTCGACGTATCAATTTTCTTTAGAATCATATCTAAAGAATTGATAACTGTCGAAAATGGTAAACTTTTGTTCCAGTAGTAATAGTAGCCAAAACTAGAAACAATAGGTAGTTCAATATCGTCTATTTCCTTACTGGAACAAATGACGATAGGGATGGGTTCTCGTAAGTTATTTGCCCCTAACTGGGCTCGAATGCGACTATCTGC
>JACMMZ010000192.1 GCA_014378775.1 Pseudobdellovibrionaceae bacterium | reverse complement strand
TTTCCTTGGACTTCTGCACATGGAAATCGTGCAAGAGCGATTGGAACGAGAATTTAATTTAAGTTTAATCACCACGGCTCCAACGGTGGTGTACCGAATTACAAAAATGGATGGAACGGTACTGATGTTAGAAAATCCATCGGGTTTTCCGGACCTCACGCAGATTGCTAAAATGGAAGAACCTTACGTGAAGGTCACTTTGCATACGCCCACTGATTACATCGGCGGATTATTGAAATTATGCGAAGACAAACGTGGTGTGCAGGTTCGCATGGATTACGTCACGGATAAAAAAGTAATTATTGAATACAAACTTCCTATGAACGAAATGGTCATGGATTTTTACGATCGACTTAAATCAATCACAAAGGGTTACGCTTCTTTGGAGTACGAATTCCTTTCTTTTGAAGAATCTGATTTGGTCAAACTTGATATCTTAATTAACAGCGAGCCTATCGACGCCCTGTCGTTGATTGTCCACACATCGAAGGCGCAAAACCGTGGACGCGCGCTAACGGAAAAGATGAAGGAATTAATTCCTCGTCAGCAGTACCAAGTAAATATCCAAGCCGCGATTGGGGCCAAAATCATCGCGCGTGAGACCCTTGGGGCCATTAGAAAAGACGTGACCGCTAAGTGTTATGGTGGTGACATATCCCGTAAGCGCAAACTTCTTGAAAAACAAAAAGAAGGTAAAAAGCGCATGAAGCAAATCGGATCGGTCGACGTACCACAAGAAGCTTTCTTGGCGATTTTAAAAGTAGAGGAATAATTATGTTAGGTTTCGGCAAAAAAGAAGAGAAAAAACCAAAGTACAACGGTTGGGATATTCAAAATCGACTTTTTTGGACGGAAGGTTGGGGTTCGATGGCTTTGGCTATCCTAGCCGCCCTGACGATTCGTTGGTTACTTCTCGAAGCCTACGTCATTCCGTCGGGCTCGATGTTTCCCTCATTACTTAAAAATGATCATATTTTTGTTAACAAAATGACGTACGGGATACGGGCTCCATTCAGTGAAAAATGGATGGTCAAGTTTCGAGAGCCTGAACGTGGCGAAGTAATTGTTTTTAAATATCCCAAAGAGATGAGCACATTTTTTATTAAGCGAATCGTTGGTGTTCCAGGTGATAAAGTAAAATTCGAAAACGGAGTTTTATTTATTAACGATAAGCCGCAAGAAAAAGTAGTTCCCCAGTCGTCCCGAGATTTTGATTTTTTACGCGAAGATGATTTCAAAAGCGAAGGTGGTTATCAAGACACAAAAGCTAACTATGTCCACTTTACTGAAAATTTAGAAAGTGCCAACGGTCGCACAGTTTCTCACAGTATATTGATGCGAAAGGGTGATATTCTTGGATTCCCGGGCGATGGCGAATGGGTTGTTCCTGAGGATTCTTTGTTTGTTATGGGTGATAACCGATACAATTCTCACGATTCGCGCTTTTGGGGTTTTGTGCCGCAAAAAAACTTGCTCGGAAAAGCCAGTTTTATTTGGCTGACTTGCGACGAAATGCTGCCTGTTATTTCGATGATCTGTAATCCACTCACAATTCGTTGGACACGATTATTTAATACCGTTCAGCAGTAAAAACCATGAGTTTCATCAAGAAGAAAATCGGAAAACAAGGGACGTGGCCACAGGCGCTTCTGACCTTTTTTTTGCCGTTGGTGCTGGTTTTTTTATTTCGATGGTTTTTATTTGAACCTTTCGTTATCCCTTCCGAAAGTATGGTTCCCAATTTATTAATTCACGACCACATCATTGTTAAAAAATTCTCTTACGGATTTAAACCTCCCCTGGGTGATGGATGGCTCTGGAAATTTCAAGATCCCAAGCGCGGTGATGTTGTTGTCTTTCGATTTCCCGAAAACAGAGACATTTTTTTTATAAAGCGTTTGATAGGTCTGCCCGGCGATGAAATTACGGTGCAAAACGGCCAAATCGCGGTGAACGGTCAGCCGTGGTCTTTAGCTCCACTGGAAGCCGGATCCTATCTTGATGAAGATATTTTTAATTACTACCATGAAAGTTCATCGGCAGAAAAATCTCACATCATTCGCCTTTTTACAAAATACGAACACATCATGCCCGGGGAAAAAAAATTTACTGTGGCCCCACACTCGTATTTTGTGATGGGGGATAATCGTGATCAGTCGCACGATTCCAGGTTTTGGGGATTTGTGGACGAAGATCTTCTGGTGGGAAAAGCTTCGTTGATTTGGATGAGTTGTGAAGAGACATTAATATCGGCTCCATTTATCTGTGATCCTTTGCGCTTGCGTTCTCATCGTTTCTTTAAGACGATTGAGTAGGTTTTTTCATTTTAATTCGCTTAAGGAAATTATGCAGACCAAGAAAAACATTTACTGGATTCTTTTTGCGCTCATTGCAGCTTTGTTTTTCCGAACCTTTTTAATTTCCGTTCATAAGATTCCAACGGTTTCGATGGCACCAACTTTTTGGCCCGGTGATTATATTATGTCATCGCAGGTGGCGTACGGGTTGCATTTCCCCTGGAGTAAAGACACCTATTTTAAGTCTGCTCCTGGTCAAAATGATCTTATCGTTTTTCAGTTTACGTCGCAAAAAGCAGCTTCAAAATCCAGTTCACAATATGTAAAACGGATCGTCGCCATCGAAGGGGACGAAATCGAAATGCGTGAAGGTCACCTGATTTTAAATGGCCAGCCCTGTTCTTACAAACAACAAGATCAGGCCCTGTCGGTAGAGTCATTTCAAATCTTTGAGGAAGTTTGTGCGGGCTCCAAAAGAGATATCGTTCTTAGCAAGCAAAAAAATCAGGGCGAGCTGGATTCAATGCCTAAAATAAAAATTCCTGTCGGCGAGGTATTCGTTTTGGGTGATAATCGAGGTACCAGTGACGATTCTCGAAACCTAGGCACCGTTTCAACTGATCAAATTGCAAGCAAAGTGAGTTCAATTTGGCTGTCTTACGGCTCAACGCAAGATTTCATTTCTGGGCCAAATCAAATTCGTTGGAATCGAATTTTGACAAAACCCCGCTAGGGTCTTAGCCTTTTACCAATGCCTACGAGCAAAAGCTCTTTGATCAACTTATCAGAATTTACAAAAAATAAAGTTGAATCGCTATTTGAAAAAGCTATCGTTCTTAAAAAAAGCCACGGTCAAAGACCCCTACACTTGAAGCCAGAAATCGAAGGTAAAACCGC
>JACMMZ010000191.1 GCA_014378775.1 Pseudobdellovibrionaceae bacterium | reverse complement strand
GACGTTATCAAAAAAGCTTACCGAAAATTGGCGATGCAGTATCATCCGGATCGTAATCCCGGCGATAAGGCGGCTGAAGACAAATTTAAAGAGCTAGCAGAAGCTTACGATGTGCTTTCAAACACGGATAAGCGGGCGCGCTATGATCAGTTTGGTCATCAGGCCTTTTCTCAGGGCATGGGCGGCGGCGGGGCTGGCGGCTTTCATGATATGGGAGACATATTTTCACAATTTGGGGATATCTTTGGCGATATTTTTAGTCAAGGTGGCAGCTCGGGTCGGCAACAAAATGCACGTTCAAAAAATTCTCCGCGGCGTGGGGCCGATCTTCGTTATCTTCATCAAATGAGTTTAAAAGATGTGCTGACATCATCGGAAAAAGAAATCGAATTTGATACCGAAGAACAATGTGCGGAATGCACCGGTACCGGAGGCGAAAAAGGGTCGGCGGCGGTGACATGTAAAACCTGTCGGGGTGCAGGCCAAGTGGTTCGTCAGCAGGGATTTTTTTCTATGGCGACAACCTGTCCGACGTGCCTTGGTGCTGGCGAAACGGTGGACAAAGCGTGTAAACCCTGTCAGGGAAAAGGCCGAGTCAAAGCGAAGCGAAAAATCAAAGTTACCATACCAGCCGGAATTGATAATGGAACACGCTTACGTGTAACCGGTGAAGGTGAAGGCGGATACCGCGGCGGACCTGCCGGGGATTTATTTGTGGAAATGCGCGTGGAAGATCACGACGTGTTCGAACGCGAAGGTGACCATTTATTCGCAAATTTAGATGTTAATTATTTACAGTTTTTATTAGGCGGAGAAGAAACGGTGGAGGCCTTAGACGGCGATATCAAGGTGGAAATCCCGCGCGGAAGTAGCCCTGGTGACCGCATTAAGATTGCCGGTCGCGGAGTGCCGTCTTTACGAGGCTCTCGTCGCGGTGATCTTCACTACACCATCAATGTTGAATTTCCCGACAAACTGAGTGAAGCAGAAGAGAAAAGCTTGCGTGAAATTGCAAAGGATCTTGGCACCAAGGTCAAAGTCCCGAAAAAAGGCCTGTTCAGCCGCTAGATTGGACCTTGACGAATTCCAAAGCCAACTCACATTGGGATCAGAGGCGGATTAAGTATGGATCGCCGACTTAAAATATTTTTAAATTGAATTAAATGAAGGAGTCTTAAAATGGGAAAAATTATTGGTATAGATTTAGGTACAACAAATTCGTGTGTAGCTATTATGGAAGGCGGAGAGCCTAAAATTTTAGTCAACGAAGAAGGAGCCCGCACCACCCCATCGGTTGTGGCTTACACAAAAGATGGCGATCGTCTCGTAGGTCAAATTGCAAAACGCCAAGCGGTGACTAACCCTGAAAATACAATTTATTCTTCAAAGCGTTTTATCGGTCGTAAATTTAGCGAAACTTCGGAAGAAACTAAATTAGTTCCTTACACGGTTGTTTCTAAAAATAACGGTGCGGATTCGGCGTTTAAAATTGTCGGAGACAAAACGGTCAGCCCGGAAGAAGTGGGCGCAGCCATATTAGCCAAATTAAAAAAAGTAGCAGAAGATTATTTAGGAGCTGAAGTTACGGATGCGGTCATTACTGTTCCGGCCTATTTTAATGATGCTCAAAGACAAGCTACAAAAGATGCCGGAAAAATTGCGGGCTTAAATGTCATGCGTATTATCAACGAGCCTACAGCAGCAGCTCTGGCGTACGGATTAGATAAAAAGAAAGATCAAAAAATCGTGATCTACGATTTCGGAGGCGGAACGTTTGACGTTTCGGTTCTTGAAGTCGGTGACGGCGTGGTCGAAGTTAAATCAACTAACGGTGATACTCACCTAGGCGGGGATAACTTTGATACCATCATTTTAGAATGGTTGATTGCGGAATTTAAAAAAGATCAAGGTATCGATCTTAAAAATGATAAAATGGCTTTGCAGCGTTTAAAAGAAGCGGCTGAAAAAGCAAAAATTGAATTATCCAGTACGCAGGAAACCGATATCAATTTACCATTCATTACAGCGGATCAAACCGGACCGAAACATTTACAAATAAAGTTATCACGTTCTAAATTTGATCAGATGACAGAAGATCTAGTAAAACGTTCGATGGAACCTTGTAAAAAAGCTTTAGCCGATTCAGGTTTATCAATTTCTCAAATCGACGAAGTCGTTTTGGTTGGTGGATCGACGCGTATCCCAGCTATCCAAAAAGCGGTCAAAGATTTTTTCGGCAAAGAACCAAATCGTTCAGTGAACCCGGATGAAGTGGTGGCTTTAGGAGCCAGTGTTCAAGCGGGAGTTCTTGCCGGTGATGTTAAAGACGTACTGTTGTTAGATGTAACACCGTTATCTTTAGGTATCGAAACATTAGGCGGAGTGATGACTCCGCTCATTGAAAGAAATACGACCATCCCGTCAAAAAAATCTCAAGTGTTCTCAACTGCGGCAGATAACCAACCGGGCGTGGATATTCATGTGGTTCAGGGTGAAAGAAAAATGGCTACGGACAACAAGTCCTTGGGTCGCTTTGAATTAACCGGAATTCCTTCTGGTCCTCGTGGAACACCACAAATCGAAGTCACATTCGATATCGATGCCAATGGAATCTTGAATGTTTCGGCAAAAGATATGGGAACGGGTAAGTCTCAGCAAATCAAAATCACCGCGCAATCCGGACTAAGCGAAGATGAAATCAAAAAATTAGTTAAAGATGCCGAAATGCAAGCCGAAGCCGATAAAGAAAAGTTTGAAGTTGTTCAAACCAAAAACAACTTAGACAATTTAGTTTATCAAACCGAAAAAACCATCACTGAAAGCGGTTCAAAAGTAACCACCGGTGAAGTTGAAGCGGCGAAAGGCGCCTTAGAAGATGCGAAGAAAGTCTTAGAAAATAAAGAAGCACTTCGTGCTGATCTGCAAGCGGCTTTAGATAAACTGCAAGCAGCATCACAAAAAGTGACCGAAGCTTTGTATAAGGCCAGTGCGGCTCAGGGAGCAGGCGCTGAAGCCGGTCCGGAAGCTCAAGCAGCTAAAAAAGACGGTGACGACGTCATCGACGCTGATTTTAAAGACGTAAATTAACGATTACGGATAAAATAATTGCAACAAAACAGGCTTTAGGTAAAACTAAAGCCTGTTTTAATTTGTAGGGAAGTCACATGAAAAAAGAAATTGGAATCTCGGTTGCGTTAATCATCATTGCAGTTATTTCCCGATTGATTGCGCATCAATGGAACTTCACGGCCATGGGAGCCGTCGCAGTTATCGCCGGATTTCTGATAATCAGTCGTCCATTAGCTTTAGTCACGGTGCTTGGCTCTTTGCTTATCTCTGATTATTTTCTTCATTTTCACAATACGATGATCGCGGTGTACTTAGGGTATGCTCTGATGGCTTTGATCGGTATTTTGATGGCTTCAAGTAAAATCAGTCGCATCTTGGCGGCTAGCTTTATTGGAAGTGCTACATTTTTCCTGGTTTCTAATTTGGGTGTTTGGTTTGAAGGTCAGCTGTACCCGCAAACTTTAGCCGGGCTGATCAACTGTTTTGGAATGGCCATTCCATTTTTCAGAAACGAAATGATTTCAACTTTAGTTTTAGCGCCGGTTTTGTTTTATTCGTTTCGCGCGTTGAATTTATCCCGTGTAGTTGATGTGGCCTAATTTCCGATTAGGTCGCTTTTCTTTTTTCCCATACCAATAAAGTTTTCCATTCGGATATTTCGTTAAAGAAATATTCAAAGCCTGTTCGTTTAAACTTTGATTGATTCGCGTTTGATTGCGAGGCCCGGCGATCAAATATTTGCAATTCAGTTTTCTGGAATATTGGATGATTTCTGGTAAATTCAGATTCAGCACCGCACGTAAATGCAAATCGAATTGATCGATGTTGAAGCCATCTAAAGTAATCATCCCGGTGTTGCACGGGCGACAATCAGCATCGTCCACATAAAGTTTATTTTTGCTGTTGAACAAATTAAATGTCATCACGCCGCAGTATTGAATTCCGGCCATCATTTTTTTAAGCTGTTCGACGATGGGTTTAAAGTCTTTATGTTGAGTGGAATTGGTGACCTGGCTGTAATTATTGCCGATGTGATTCAGCGTTAATAGGGGGTAGACCGAGAATTGACCCTGGTGATTTCGAGCCATAATAATTCGATGCTCCGATTTAAAATTAAGAAATTCTTCCACTACAAAATGAGCCTCTTTTCCCTTGTGGGAATTTTTAAAAGTATTAAGGGTGGTTAAGGTCTTAATCATAAATGTGTCTTGTTTGTTTTTAGTCGGGAATCGATGTTTGATGACGGCGGTGCCTTTAAAAAAAGTGAAGGCCTGATCGATATCATCCTTACCGTTAATTTTAATGTAGGGCGTCTGAGGAACTTCGTAATCGTAAAAAAGCTCTTTTAAAGTCCAAAGATCATTAGTTTTTGCGCTGATTTGTAAGCGGGGGAAAAACTGGTCTGGTTTCAAAGTCTGAACAGTTTTTGTTTGAAGATGGGTTTTATTTTCAAATAAAACGATCGAAGACACCTGAGATATCTTTTTGAGATCCTGCAATTTATTCGGTTTTCCTTTAATCCATTTATTAAACCAGGTTGAAGCCGGATCACTTTTTTTCTCTGACATACCAAACGCTTGGTATCCCGCCAACCGGGCCGCCTGAGCTAAATACAAAGCTAATTGACTCGAACCAACGATACCAATCCGCGGCTTTTGCTTTACACGCTTTTGACGGATCAATTTTTTTCGTAATTTCTTCTTCAGTTTTTTCTTTGGCATAGGCTCATTGAACCCTTTTATTTTTTTAAAATAAAGGGTAAAACAGCGTCATGCGTGACGTTACCACTTCATTTTTTGATAAAAAGGCACATCCCCTTTGCTTAGCTCCGATGGTGGGGCTCAGCCACGCGGTTCTTCGTTCAATCATTCGAGATTACATGCCCCAGGGGTGTGAAACCATTTGGCCGACGGAAATGTTAAATTCGCGCCGAATTCCCACCGAAATTTTAGGTAAAACCTCTGAAACATTCGTCCTTCCGGTGGAAAATAACTTAGTTCCACAGATATTAGGAAATCAGAAACAAGAAATCTTTGAAAGCATCGTGAAATTAAATCAACATTGGAACTTAAGCGGAATTGATATTAACATGGGCTGCCCGGTGCAGAAAGCGTTAAAGCATAATTACGGCGTATCACTCATGGGTGATGTGAATTATGCGGCGTCGGTGGTCAAATACGCGGTTGAAGCCGCGAACACTTTGGATAAAAGTATTCCCATTTCCGTTAAACTGCGTGCGGTCGGCAGTGATAAATCTTTAGATGAGCTTTGTTTTTTCATCGATCAGTTAGCTGACGCCGGAGCCAGTTGGATCACTCTTCATCCTCGTACGGCCGAGCAAAAGCGTCGTGGCCAGTCCGATTGGAATCAAATTAAGTATCTCAAATCGCGAAGTCTTATTCCCATCATCGGAAACGGAGACATTCAAACAGCCGATGATGTTTTCACCATGATCAGCGAAACCAATGCCGATAAAGTCATGTCCGGCCGGGCCCTGACGGCACGTCCCTGGCTGATGTGGCAAGTAGGTGAAAGAATGGGACTTAAAAATCCAGTGGGCCGTGAAAATGAAAAAGCCCCGCAAACGCCCATAGAAGAAGGGGCCGAATACGGGCGCATGCTGCTTAAATTCATCTATTTGGCTGAAAAATATTACGTGAATGAAATCAAGCAAAGTGAGAATCTCATCTTAAGGAAGATTCAATTTTTTGTGAAAACCAATCACGTTTGGATGCAGTTTGGAAATGAATTAACATCGGTCGTGAATCGTTCAAAAACAATTCAAGAGCTCAAAATCAATGTGGCCCGATTTTTTGAAGCCGAACAGGCCATGTTCCAACGAACGGAGCTCCGTCAATGAACGAAGTTTTAATCGGTGGCTATTACAACCATTACAAAAACAAATTGTATCAGGTTTTAGATATTGCTAAAGGCAGTGAAGACATGACGGATTACGTTGTGTACCGGGCCTTGTACGCAAACGATACGGCAAAAACATGGATTCGACCGCTCAAGATGTTTGTTGAAAATGTGAATGGAAAACCGCGCTTTGATTTGATGAATCCCAAAGACTGGCCCGTGAAGTTTGATTTTTTTCACAGCCATATTTATTTCAACAAGGAAACCTATGCAAAAGCAAAAAATTTCCATGAGGATTTTAAAAAATTGAAGTTTCCTAACCAAATGTCTCAAATGCATCAGCAATTGATGGGGCCTCATCCGTTTTGGATGTTTGAAGTGGATTTTGAAACAGAAAACTTTCTCAAGATGATTGAATTTATGACGACACATCGAAACGGTTTAAGTGTACTTGTGCATCCCTTAAGTGGCAATGCACGGCTCGATCACACTGATTATGCGATGTTTTTAGGTCAAAAAGAGGACTTGAATCTGTCTATTTTCGCTTGATGGACAAATATTTATCGAAACATTTAACTGCGAAACCACCGCGTAAGACTTGGTACGATGTCGCGTATCGTTCGTCTTCGCCGCGTAATTCGCGCGCGATACAAAAATAAGCGTCATGCGTTGTGATTAAAAATCCATCTTTGGCAAAGGATTCACTAACAAAGTCTGCCACATAAGAAAGGCGGGGCTCTTCGGGATCATCAAATTTATTTTTCATAGCGGATGCGATATCTGAACTTTTCTGAGTGATATATTCATTTTTTTTATTCTCGCTCGAAGACACCTGCGCAACACTAGATAAAGATACAGCGCTTAATAAAAGTATGCTTAACAATTTCATAAAAACTCCTTGTGATAGACTGTAAGTATGCAGACTTAAAGCCATCTTTTTAACGTTTTAAAACGACTTAATTCTTTTTAAAGTGCAACGGGTAGTTAATTTTTAGTCGGGTGTTGAACTTGTAAAGACTCATCTCAAAATGAGACGTTACTTTAGTTCGGGTTGACTTGATGTTTCAACTGGCGAG
>JACMMZ010000190.1 GCA_014378775.1 Pseudobdellovibrionaceae bacterium | reverse complement strand
TGCTTGTTTTTCTTGTCTTTAAAAATGGCCGAGAGCTTCGATTTAAGATCATTCATCAAAATTCCCGTGTCGGCGATTTTAATTTTCCCCTCAGAACTGATAACTAAAACAAAGGGTTTTTCATTCAGGTCAAGTCCAGATGAAGCTGTTTTAGGAAGATTGACGTCGATTCCTTGCTGCATCATCGGAGCTGTAACCATAAAAATAATTAATAAAACCAACATAACATCTACAAAAGGTGTCACATTGATTTCGCTGATGGCCATCTTCGAACTTTTTGTTGGTGAACTCATTCCCATAGACGTGGCCTCAATTAATTTTTAAAGAAATTACGTTTTACAATATTCAGAAAATCAAAACTAAAATTATTTAAAGATGTTTCTTCTTTTTTGATTACTGAAACAAAATGATTATAAATAATAACTGCGGGGATCGCGGCGGCCAAACCAATGGCTGTTGTAATCAAGGCTTCAGAAATACCTGGAGCCACGGCAGCCAAACTGGCCGATCCGGTTTGCGCAATCTTTTGAAACGAATTCATAATTCCCCATACGGTGCCGAACAATCCAATAAAGGGGCCCGTTGATCCGGTCGAGGCAAGCACGGTTAATTTAGATTCCATTTCTGAAACCTGATTTTCAATCGCTTTACGCATGGATCGTTCTAAATTATCAATCCCGGTCAATTGTGGTGTTTCAGTATCCGAAGATTTGTTGAGTAACGGAGAATCGGCGATTTTTTTCATTTCGGCGTAAGCGGCGCGGAAAACTTTGGCATGGGAGCTTGCTGTCGTTGAGGGAACCTTATCAAATAAATCATCCAAAGAATTTGATTTCCAAAATAAATTATCAAATTCAGCATTGCTGTTCTTGAGTACCTTAAATTCTTGATATTTAGTCCAGCCGATACCCCAGCAGAGAATTGAAAGACTGACTAAAATAAGAATCACAATTTTAACCGCAAGACTGGCATTTAGAATCGAGCTGAGAGTTCCCGTATCCATCCCGACGTTGGTCGAGGACTGGGCGAAGGAGAAATTCGCTAAAGTAAAGTTACTTGCTACAATAAAACCAAGGGTAGTTATAATTTTTTTCATAGAAAAAGTTTAAGTTGAAAAGTAAGGGCAATCAACATGAATCGATATAATGTTTTTTTGATATTTTCCACATTATTTTTGATTCAGTGTGTTCAAAAAAATCCAATCACACAGATTCCCACCGCGAGGAATATTGCCTCAGCTCCATTAGATTTTCCTGTTTGTGATAACAAGAAAACAAATTATCTTGAACCCCAATTGCAAAAGTTATCTTTTGAATATTTAAAAAAAGATGAAAATCGGTGGACCCGATCAATTCCCTTGGCTTGTATTCAGTTTGCGCAGAAAAATTTTCGTGGATCTTTTGCTTACTGTCAGCATGAAAACGATAAGCCAGTTGTCGGAGCTCCGAGGCCATGTCTTTCAGAAAATTACACAAAATATGTTTATAATGCTTATCACGATGTAGCGAACTGTTTTAATGTCGATCCGAAAAGTTCATTTTTACAGATCATGATCGAAAGCGGTTTTCACATCAATGCCATTAACAAAACAGGTTTCGATGCCGGAATTACGCAGTTTACAAAAAATGGAATTTTGCGAGTGATGGATCGTAATATTGCTGCTAAAACCAGTCAAATTTTGCTAGAAAGTTCCAATCCAGCTTGCGAAAGAATTTCCAGCGTTTTTCGGGAAATTCAAAGCGATGCATTTAAGATCGAGCGCCGCTGTTCGATGATTGTCCTTCCGCAAAATCCGTACCGCGCCTTGGTGTTTCATTATTTACATACGATGCGCGATCAAAATGATTTAAAACGTCTTTTAGCTGATCGCGCAGAAATTAACATGGTGATGACTGACGAAATTCTGATCCAATTAGTTTATATGGCCTACAACCGTGGAATTACCGGGACTTTGAAGCTTTTAGATGGCTACGTGGCCAGCCGAAAGAAAGTCAACGTGACGATCACCACTGAAGATTTAGATCTGTGGAAAAATTTATCTCGCGCGCGAAAGATTTTAAAGGATGAACCGCATAAACGAGTTCTCCTCAAATCGGCCAAGATTAAAAAATTAAGTTTCGCCGAGTACGCCATGATTCACGATCAAAATTATTTGGGTGCGATGGCCGAAGCGAGCGAACTGGTTAAATCCCGGCTTGGAAATCAGTGCTTTTAAAAAATTAAGGAATGATAACGCCGAACGGCTTCAAAGCTAAGGCGTCTTTCATTTCACCGTTCTCTAACGGACCAATAATAAATTTTTTGTGACGACGTTTTAATTCTTTGATCAAAGTCTCTGTGAAAAAAAGTTGTTTGAAAAAAGTCATCGGGTGAATCACAACGTCTGCGCGAAATGTTGCAGCTTCGATGATAGAAATACTTTCTAAAGCTTTAATTCTTAAAATTTCCGGGTCTGATGTGCCGTAAATATACGTGGCCTGCTGCGATTTCAAATCTTTTGAAGGCGGATCAAAAGCGCTGATGAAAAGAAAATTATCTCCGGACTCTAGTCCGATTAATTTCATCGTATCAACAAAGACGGTGGTGCCTTGAAGCGGATTATCCTGCATATTAAAAATTATTTTTTTATCTTTTAACTGAAGTTTGTAATTTTCGACCAAGACAGCCGTGTTCGCAGTTCCATCGGCAATTTCCGAATACAAACGACTGTGCAGTTTCGCCGTAACTTTTTTATCAAACTGTTTTTGAGCTTCGTAATCTTTGTCGATGATAATTAATTTGAGATCTGAAGTGATGGCAATGTTCAGATAAATATTTTTTTCGGTGCTGAGTCCCATAGTTAAGTTCTGCGGTGTCAGGATTTTAAAGACCAAAGAATCCTGAGACGTGTAGAGTGTTGATGCGAAGAAAGCATGGTTGTATTCTCCGTAGGGCTGTGACTTTCCCCAGATTTTGATCATGATAAAGAAGGCCGAACTCACACTCAAAGCAATTATAGTGGCGATAAGTAATCTCATAAGCTTTATATTCTAGAATTTTTCGAAGTAAGTCTATAGACGCCTGGTAACTGGTACCTTTACGTTTTCATTTGCTTTTCATTAAGAAGGGCCTTATACCGGAGTAGGTAAATACGAGTTTTTTATACGTACATTGATTTTTGGAGCCTATATGTTCAACTATAAGTCTTTATTTATTTCACTAAGTAATCAATATGATTGGTTAATATATGAACAAGATTAATAAAAAAACGGAATACGCCTTGATGGCTCTGAAATATTTTGTCGATCAAGCGGTTCATGAATCACCAGTGGGATTAATCAGCGCCAAGGATCTGGCGGAGAAAACTCACACCCCGTTTGAGGTTATCGCGCGCGTGCTTCAGGCACTGAGTTCCCGCGGTATCCTTAAAGCCGAATACGGCGTCAGTGGTGGTTATCAATTAGTTAAAAATTTAGAAGATATCTCAGTTTACGAATTGATGAATGTTCTGGAAAATTCATCGGAATTAGCCAAGTGTTTAGGTTCTGACTCCGAATGTGAACTCAGTTCAAAATGTAACATCATTTCGCCGATGACCCATCTTAATTCGAAAGTTCAAAATTTTTATAAATCGATTTCTTTGGCGGAGGTGCTTTATGTCTGATTCGTCGTACGAATACAAATACGGGTTTGAGACCTTCATCGAATCCGACACCATTCCCAAGGGATTAAGCGAAGATATTTTACGAGTCATTTCAAAAAAGAAAAATGAACCGGAATGGGTTCTGGAATATCGATTAAAAGCTTACCGCCATTGGCTAACGATGACCGAACCTTCGCAAGCCGCTAACAAATGGGCCGAAGTAAAGTATCCACCGATCGATTTTCAAAATTTAACTTATTATTCAGCTCCTAAAACAAAAAAAGATCCGGTCACCTCGATGGATGAAATTGATCCGGAGCTGATTAAAACATTCGAGCGATTAGGTATACCGTTATCAGAGCAAAAGCGAATTTCTGGGGTGGCTGTCGATGTCGTTTTCGATTCGGTCAGTATTGCAACGACACACAACGAAGAATTAGATAAAGTCGGCGTAATTTTCTGCTCGATCTCTGAGGCCATTCATAAACATCCTGAAATAGTTAAAAAGTATTTTGGATCGGTTATTCCCTACACAGATAATTACTATGCAGCCCTCAATGCGGCGGTATTTTCGGACGGATCGTTTGTGTATATTCCTCGGGGCGTTCGTTGTCCGATTGATCTGTCGACTTATTTTCGAATCAACGCCAAAGAAACCGGTCAATTTGAAAGAACTTTGATTGTGGCCGATGAAGGAAGTTTTGTAAATTACCTTGAAGGTTGCACCGCTCCGCAAAGAGATGAAAATCAGCTTCATTCAGCGATTGTGGAACTGGTAGCTTTAGAGCGCGCTGAAATTAAATATTCAACTGTGCAAAACTGGTACACCGGAGATAAAAATGGCCTGGGCGGAATTTATAATTTCGTTACAAAGCGGGGAATCTGCAAAGGCTACAAATCAAAAATTTCGTGGACTCAGGTTGAATCAGGATCAGCCATCACGTGGAAATACCCATCGGTGATCTTACAGGGTGATTCTTCAGAGGGCGCATTTTACAGCGTAGCTTTGACTCATGATTACATGCAGGCCGATACGGGAACCAAAATGATTCACATCGGAAAGAACACGAAAAGCACGATTATTTCAAAAGGAATTTCAGCCGGACACTCTTCTAATTCTTACCGCGGATTAGTCAAAATTATGCCGTCAGCAGAAAATGCACGAAATTATTCACAGTGTGATTCGATGCTCGTGGGGGATAAATCCAGCGCTCACACATTTCCCTACATTGATGTCAAAAATAAGTCGGCAACTTTAGAGCATGAAGCGACCACGTCGCGCATATCCGAAGATCAAATTTTTTATTTAAAATCCCGCGGATTAGATTCTGAAAAAGCGATATCGATGCTGGTGAACGGTTTTTGTAAAGAAGTGTTTAAAGAATTGCCTCTGGAATTTGCGGTGGAAGCCGTGAAACTCATCGAGATGAAATTAGAAAACAGTGTAGGATAATATATGTTAGAAATTAAAAATTTACATGCACGCACAGATGATAAAGAAATTTTAAAAGGTTTAAATCTTAAAGTGAACGCAGGCGAAGTGCACGCCATCATGGGACCTAATGGTTCAGGTAAAAGTACTTTATCGAAAATCATTGCAGGACATCCAGCCTACGAAGTGACTGAAGGCGAAGTCAAATACGAGATCAATTTCAAGATGCAAAACTTATTGGAACTTGAGCCCGATATTCGCGCTAAAGAAGGCGTGTTCTTAGCTTTCCAATATCCGATTGAAGTCCCCGGTGTCAGTAATTTCAATTTTTTACAAACGGCCTTCAATTCAGTTCTTCAGTATCAAGGTTCCGAGCCTATGATGGAAGAAGAGTTTAGAAAATTTTTGTCCGAGAAAATGAAGTTAGTCAGCATGAAGCCAGAATACATCGATCGGGCCGTCAATGTTGGATTTTCCGGTGGAGAGAAAAAACGAAATGAAATATTACAAATGGCAGTCTTATCGCCGCGATTAGCTTTGTTAGATGAAACGGATTCAGGATTAGATATTGATGCTTTAAGAATCGTGGCTGATGGCGTAAATAAAATTAAATCAAAAGATAATGCGATCGTTTTGGTGACTCATTATCAGCGTTTATTAGATTACATCAAACCGGATTTTGTTCATGTGTTAGCCGGGGGAAAAATCATTCAAACGGGGGACGCAAGTCTAGCCCTAGAGCTTGAGAAAAAAGGCTATGATTGGTTGATGTAATATGATGACGAAAGAACAATTCCTCGAATTTAAACATAAATATCCCTTATACAGCGCTCGGGCCAATTCCCTGCGGGATAATGCCTACGATCATTTTGTAACCGACGGATTTCCGACTAAAAAAGATGAGGCCTGGAAATACACTTCACTAACGCATTTGAAAGAATCAAATTTTCAATTTGCACTGGATGAAAATGGGCTCAGTCATGAGGATATGAAATGGATTTCGAATCAATTAGATTCGAATTCAATCAATTTTGTTTTTACCAACGGGTATTTAAATCGGACCTTATCTGATGACATCGAGGATCTGCTGAAGGCCCAAGAAATGACGGTTGAAGATTTTCAACCAATTGCGGAAACCGAGCAAAAAGTTATTTCGTGGTCACGTGCCTTTTCAAATCAAAAATATGTATTGGAAATATCAAAGAAAAACCAAACCGCAAAAGTCATTCAATTTACCTTTTTTCAATCGAATCAGGCCGCCTTGTTTGTGAATCCAACGACCGAAATAAAATTAGGTGATGATACTTCAACTCAGATTATTTTTAATTATTTAAGTCGCGGAAATGCCGGTCATTTTGTGAATGGACACACCACGATTCATCTAGGCCGCGGCGCTGATCTTCAATTTTTGCAAATGCAAAATGAAGCTGCGCTGGATACCCATGTATCTCGTTTGATTTTTAATTTGAGCAATCAATCGCGGTTAACGACTTTAGATCTAGCTTTGGGTGGAATATTAAGTCGCCATTATCTTCAGGTAAATTTTAATGGTGAACAGGCTCACGCGGGCGTTTACGGCGTGATCGGGCTGGGCGGAAAGCAGCATTCAGATCATTATACCTTTATTAATCATATCAAAGGCCTTAATAATTCGATTCAGAAATACAAATCTATTTTAGCTGACCAATCCTACTCGATTTTTCGAGGTCGAGTTCGAATTGAAAAAGACGCGCAAAAGGCAAATTCTGAACAATTAAATAATAGCTTGATGCTTAGTCGAGAAGCCAACGTCAGTAGCATCCCGCAACTTGAAATTTATGCTGACGATGTGAAAGCGGGCCATGGATCAACTGTCGGGCAATTAAATAAAGAAGAAATGTTTTATTTTCTAAGTCGGGGAATTGACCAAATTACCGCAACCAAAATGCTGGCTTACGGGTTTGTCATGGAAATGGCTTCGGTATTTGAAAATTTGAATTTAAAAGAAAAAGTTTCATCCGTCTTAAATGAAAAACTGAATGGGATGCTCAAATGAATAATCTTAATCATGTTCGGGACCAATTTAAAGCTTTAACTCAAACTGTAAACGGTAAACCGTTGGTGTATCTTGATAGCGCGGCGACTTCATTGAAACCTCAGGTCGTGGTGGACCGGATTACTCAGTTTTATTCTTACGAGACCGCTAACGTTCATCGAGGCGCACACTTTTTAGCTGATCAAGGCACCATGAACTTCGAATCGGCTCGTACGACGGTAAAAAATTTCTTGAATGCCTCTTCGACTGAAGAAATTATTTTTACCAAGGGTACAACCGACGGAATTAATATGGTGGCTGAATGTTACGGAATGAATTTTTTAAAAGAGAATGATGAAATTGTTCTGACCGAATTAGAGCATCATGCCAACCTAGTTCCATGGCAAAATTTAGCGCAAAAGAAAAATTTAAAAATTAAATATATTTCAGTTCAACCCAATGGAGAATTGGATTTATCGAACTTAGATCAAATCATCACCACGAAAACTAAATTGGTCGCGTTTTCTGGATGTTCGAATATCTTGGGAACATTCATTCCAGTTGATATTATTATCAAGAAGGCTCAATCGGTTAACGCTGTTACTTTGATGGATGCAGCTCAGGTGGTGGCGCAAAAACCAATTAACGTTCAAGCGCTGGGTGTGGATTTTTTAGTGTTTTCGGCTCACAAGTTGTTCGGACCTTTTGGTTTTGGTGTGCTTTTTGGTAGAAAAGAATTATTAGAAAAAATGCCTCCGTATCAATTTGGGGGAAACATGATTTCGGAAGTGAATTATGATAAAACCACATACAACAATTTGCCTTATAAGTTTGAAGCGGGAACGCCCCACGTTGAAGGTGCAATCGGAACAGAAGCCGCAATTCGTTTTTTCTTGGGCTTGGGTTACAACCAAATTTTTGAACACGAACAAGACTTGCTAAATTACGGAACAACTTCACTGCAATCGATTCCTGAGATTAAAATATTTGGAGAAGCCAAAGATAAAGCTCCGATTATTAGTTTTAATCTTACCGGGGCTCATCATTCGGATGTGGGGCAGATTCTGGATAAGCAAGGGATAGCGGTGCGGGTTGGCCACCACTGTACACAACCTTTACTTAAAAAATTTGGTTTAACCGGAACGGTGCGCGCTTCATTTTCAATTTACAACACACGCGAAGATGTGGATAAACTTGTGGAAGGCATCATTAAGGCTAAAAGGATGTTATTATGACGGAAGTTCTTATTCGAGTCCAAGCAACCCCTAACCCGTGCGCTTGGAAATTTATTTTGGATCGTCCGGTATTAAATGAGGGGAAGGCCACCTATTCAAATATTGAAGAATCTTCGCTAAATCCTTTAGCAAAATCGCTGTTTGATTTGCCGGGTGTTAAGCAAGTTCATTATTTCCAAAATGTCATTACGGTAACGCATGCTTTTGATATTGAACCCGAAGAGATCAAGGGTCAAATTTGTGCAGTGATTCAAACTCGAATGGCGATTCACAATCCAAACCAAACGGTGTTGGATGAAAAGAAAATCGCGCGCCAAAGTCTATCTCCGGAACTACAGAAAATCGAAGAAATTTTAGATCGTACCATCCGTCCCGGATTACAAGGTGACGGTGGAGATATCGAAATCATCAAGCTAGAAGACAATAAGGTCTACGTGATGTACCAAGGGGCTTGCGGAACTTGTCCGAGCTCAACTACCGGCACCCTTATGGCGATCGAAGGGATACTCCGAGATGAATACAATCCCCAGGTCGAAGTCATCCCACTTTAGTTTTTTAAATCTATTTGATAATATTTTCTGGATCAAATTTTTTGCTACGGACAGATTTAGTTTTGACCTTACCATTATTTTCTTTTAAGTCATCTTGAGCACGCTTTTCTTCTAACTGGTGGGCTTGCTGAACCACATATTCAAAAGAATCTTCGGGTCTTGAAGACGATAAGCTTTCTTTTCGAAGTTCGTGACGATCAACATTTCCATTAACCATAAAACTTAAAAATTTCTTCGAGTGTTTCGTAAAACCGTACACCGGTAAAACAAGTTCTTGGCTTTGGCCGCGCGAAATGGCTCCTAACTGACCGATTATTTCCGGAGAATTTGAGGTAACGCCCTCTCCGAGTTTCCAAGCGTAACTTATTCCAGAGGGTAAATCTTTTTTAGCCGTTACGATAGCTTTCACTACTGATAGACCGTCCTCGGTTTGCGAAATCGAATCGTGTTTAATTCGTACATCAAAATAATCTTGATAGATCTGCTGTGACGCCAGTTTCGTCAGGCGTTGACCACCATCTTTTACGGCTATTGAAGCCATGTCTAACGAATGCGTTGGACCGTTTCCCATCGCGATGTGGGTTACACCGTAGCCTAAAACGGCTCCGACCAGGGTAATGCAAATTGAATTTAGAACGAATTGTTTGGGCATAAAAATCCTCCGTTTTGGTCTTTAAGAGTATAGGAATATTCAGTTGAGCCGTTGATTACCCCAGGTGTGTAAGCACGAATATTTAAAATTGTTCGCGTCGTTGGGGCTACTGAAGCTATGCTAACAGTATGTGATGAGACGTTGTTTGTGCGATCACTGGACAGGACATCGGTTGATGTGGATTTCGTGCAACTGGTGCTGGATGTGTTTTTACAGTCTTCGTTGTAGCGATAAGTTTCCGATAGTAATAATAAATCAATATCAACGTTAGTGGTTCCACCGACGTAACTTTTCGTTACGGTGATACTATTCACCCCTGGCAGAACATTTGTATCGATATAGTAGAAATGGTTCGAATAGCGCTGATCACTTCTAAAATCAGTCACGTACAATGAGTCAGCATCATTTGACTTTGGTTGTATTTTTAAGCTGCAAGCAGTTACACTTTTAACCAATTTAATTCCGTAGGGAACCCACGTGGTGTAACCACCGGTAACGTAATTACTATTGCCGGCTAATTGCATGGCTTCGTCAGTTTCAAAAATAGAAAGTAATCCCGCTGTTAAAGATCCTTTAACCGTTTTAAATTGCTGTAAAAAGCGAATCGAACTGCGGAAAGGGTAAGAATTATTTCCCATTCCTACCGACGTTCTTTCGAAAGCTTTCCATAAATCGGTAAAATTATCCTGGTTCGCGCAGTTTACAAACGGCAGCGTGCAGGAATTTGTGGATTTAAATAAGCCGCGTGAGATGGCGACTTCACGGAAATGTCCTTCGCCAGGGTTAGTCGACGAATTCACCGGATCAAACGGAGCCGTCGAAGACCCGTTGGGCCCGTAAATGGTTTCATTAGTATTTGCATTTCCGACGCGGGCTAAATTAAATCGAATGTATTCTGCTCCGCTGGCGCTGGCTCCGTCGGTGTAACCAAATGAATCGAAATAATAAAGCCATTCTCCATTGGGAAGAGAAGCTCCTAAACTAGGATTAATGGCATTGGTGTTATTTCGAATCACATGGGCACCGAAAAAATTACCCCAGCCTTCAGACCAAGCCAGTCGGGGATCGATGCGTGTCATGCCGCTATGAGATCCCCCCGGAGAATCCATCGCACCACAAACATTTTCCACGTGATGACCAAGTTCATGGATAACAACCGAATCATCAAAGTGATCGGTATCTTCCGAAGAGACATTTCCTAAACGCCCGCCGCTAATGTAAAGTTCTTTATCTGATCTAATATAAAATGAAAGTGGATCCAGATTACCTGGATCCGTACTGGGATAAATGTACTGAGCAGGATTAAATCCAGCTTTCCAAAATACACTCATCTTCGGATTCAAACATGAAATATTTTGAATTCCAGTACTATTAGCTAAATATTCGTATGAAGTGATTACGTCATTATAGATATTAAAAGCGCCGCCTTCAATTTTTGCGGAAAGACTTTCGGACCCGGA
>JACMMZ010000189.1 GCA_014378775.1 Pseudobdellovibrionaceae bacterium | reverse complement strand
CTGCAGACACTAAAGATAATAATACGATAACTGATTTCATGGGATCTCCTTGGTTTAGTTAATCTTTACGTTAGGTAAAGATTATTTGTTAATTAATGAATGCGGGAACAATTACTTCGTTGTTGGTGTAGTTTCAGTTGTGGTAGTTGTCTCTGTGTGAACTCCAGCTTTGTCGGCGTGAGTTGTTTTTTTGGTCATTTTTTTAGTTGTCGTTGTTTTTGGGTTAGTCGCTACAGGTGTAGTTTCTGAAGTCATTGTTGTAGTTGTAGTTTCTTTTTTAGTTTCAGTAGCGTAAGCAACTGCAGATACTAAAGATAATAATACGATAACTGATTTCATGTGATCTCCTTGTTTTTTTCAAAGACCGAAGTCTTCGAATATTTGTTTATAACAAGTTGTACTTTCAAGCGAACTGCTCAAAAAGTAAAGTAAAAATTTTTTAATCTCGATGGCCACTGGCGCGGCTTTGAGGCGCTCGAATTAAAATTTTTTAATGTGCGGTGGATATGTGACTTTTGTTGCACTGATAGGCCGGATTTTGATCGATAGCCTTTAAAAATTCTCTTAACACTAAACGCCCGCAATTTTTAAATCGAGTGGCGTAATCTGCTCCGATAAATCTCCAGTGCCAAGGCTCGTAAATATACCCTGTGCGACTGTTAGGTTTGGCAAAGTCTAAAGCTTCTGAATTGGGGTAACTCAACACATATCCAAATTTATAAGCGTTTTCTTGAAGCCATTTGAAGGCAGGGGTGTCTTGCATTTCATATTCTAGAGCATAGCCTGAATATTGAGGTTTAGCTTCGCTCGGAGTCGCAGGCTCATACTTCGGTATCATCGTCACTAAATCAGCCACACTTCCCAGCTGGTGTTCACTTTGCCCCGGCAGGGCAGAACGTGTGTTCACTTCCGTAATTGCCTGTTGAAGCTGGTCCCGTGTGAATTCAGGCTGGTAGCCGGCTTTGATATCGCTGGTCATTTCGCTTAAGGCATAAGGGCTGGTGTACTGTTTAGAAATAAAACCATCTAGCGAGAGCTGCTTCACCAATTTGCCACTGAATACGCGGCACTGAACTTCGTAAGACCGATAAGCTGAGTGAATAAATAAATCGACACGAGCCGCCCGCGCCGCATCTAACAGGCGAGTCATGGCCTGATAAGCGTTCAGTCTCATTTTCTCCATTTTTCCGGAAGCGATATATTGCGGCGTAAAATTCTTTTGATAAAGCGGAGTCATGTATTTCGGATTGATATCAACCAGATCTTGCGGTTCATAAAGCGATGGAAGTCCCTCGGTGGCAGGCTTCCCGACGACTGAAGTTTCAGAAATTTGACGAGGACTATTTTTTGACCCAATTCCGATTTCACAGAATAAACATTCCGTCATTTTAGGTTTCACGGGCGAAGGGTTTCGGGCCACTTGACCCTGAGAGATTTGCGCTATCAATAAAAGAGATAAAATGCTGAGTGTTTTCATACCTAAGTAGATTGCAATACAGAGGCTACGCCAGAGGCAATCTATAGGGTTTGGATAGACTCTAGCCCTCAGTGGGCTAGGCAGGTGTCGAAACTTTTTACAGCTAGGGCAAAAACAAGTCTTGTTATTGTATATACAATAAAAAAATGGCAAAAAAATCTAGTAAAAAAATTCGTCCAGTCTCGATTGAAGAGGGCCTTCAGTTTTTAGAGGATATTCAGCGCTTACCTTATGAGATTGATGAGCCTACCAGGGCCATCAGCTTGCGGGTGCCGCAAAATATTTTGCGTGCTTTAAAAATCAAAGCGCGATTGGAAAAAAGAAAATACCAATCACTTATCGTCGAATTTATCCGTGTCGGATTAAAATAATTAAAGCGTTTGCAAAAAGCGAATCAAATCTTTTTTGTCTGCGGCGGATAAGATTTCTACGCCATTTTTAATAAAAATTCTTTCATCATGTCCGGTATTGTGTAACCCCTCTTTGGAGGTATCGTACAACATGTTGGCCGTTTTCCATTTGAGCGGAATCTTATCGCCCGTCGGGTATCCGTTACAATCTGCATCGAAATCACGAGCGGTATTATTGGCTTCGCCGGCATAATAAGTTTTTGGACGGCTGGCGGTCGCAGTCAGGACGGCACATAGGGTAGGGGCTGCGTTGTTATGAAAATAAGGCCAGCGAGCCCAGATGCCCTCGAGCGGCGGCGGAACATAGCCTACCTGAGCCACGTGGCGAATTCCGTAATCGCGCGTGATGCGAAGGTTATTTAATTTCTCTAACGATTTCATTCCCAAGTAACGATTGGGGTCGGTGCCCACATCTATGACGACTGTTTTCTTGGGGTAATTGACTTGGGTGGTCCGAATTTGCTCGGTGATGGAAAGGTTTTCTGATCCCGGTTGTGACCAAGCTTTTTCGTAGTGACCATGACATTTTGCACAAGTTGTATTAAACAACCCTTCTCCGCGTTTGGCCGAAAGTACATCAATTTCATTTTCACTAAAGAAATCCGTAAAGCGCGGAGCTTCTGACGCAAAAACCATGGCGCTCAATTCGTCAATTTTTTGCGGGTTGTTTTGAATCCACTGATTTAAAATTTTCAAGTCAGTTCCGCGGCCAATTTCATTCCATAAAAGATTAGTGATAATGGGATTACCGCTGACGATACTGCCATCACTCAGCCAGCGATTTTTATATTTCGTGGTCCACCACACACCGGGTTTGGAGTCAGCGGGATGAACCGGAAAAAAAACATCTTTATCCGGAAAAAGTTGTTTGGTTTTATTGGTGGTGGCCCATTCGTCATCATTTCGTTTATTTAAAGATAATGAAATCTGCGCAAAAGTTGTGTCTAATCCCACGGCGATCGGCTTAACCGCCACCACTTGATTGAGCGCGGTCAGGGTATCTAAAAATAATTTATTCTCGGCCGGCGTGGCTTTGGTCGCTTGTTGAAAAACCCAAGTTCCGATCAGGGGTTTTAATTTCGGAGACAGATCGATCATTTTAACAAAATATTCATTGGCATGCGGAAATCGATTGGGAAGCCCCAGTACCGTTTTTCCAAAAAGGTTTCCACTATGACAAGCGGCACAGCTGAAAGTAAATCCATCCACACCACTGCGAGGAATGACTCCAAAGCCTAGCCGATAATCGGGCCGGTCGGTAGATGGATAAGGAACGGAATAAACACCGGTGTCGGTGGCGGCAGGGTACGGGTGAAGTCCGAGGTTTGAAGTTAAATCATCCATCGAATGAATTCCGGTAAAACTTTCGCCCAAGAATTTTAAAATAAGTTGAAAGGGATTCGAGCCGCGGCTTTCAAAAAAATTTTCTAAAGGTCTTAGCGGAGGTAAGGCTGCGGTCACATCGACGGGATAAATCTGTGCATGTAGTTTTCCGCGACGTATGTAATTTGCTTGATTCACGGGATCTAAATTAAGAATATTAGCGCGCCCGCCGACGGGGACTTCAATGCCCTCATTCCAGAGCCTATCGACTGAAACAAGATCTTGCGAGTAAGACGGTAAAGCGACAAAAATAAGAATCAAACTGAGATAAAGAAAAGATTTGAATAAGGGTTTCATGACTGAGCTAGTAGCGCACGCCTGCACGACGAAAATCAAGCCTGTCATAATTATTCACATAAAAATAGAGCTTTAGCGTCATTTTAATGATCGCTTTTTAGTCCGATTTGTACCGAAACAAAACAAATAAAAGTAAATAATTATTTATTAATTTGTATTCATTTTTAAGCAGAGATTTCCGATAAGATATGTAAGAACTTAAGAGAAAGGCCCATGCAGCATGAAATCTCAATATTCATTTAAGCATCTCGACTACTCGGAATCTTTAGTTAAATATTCAGAAACAAAATTAGACGAAGTCGGTAAATTTTTACTTAAAGAAGGTCATTGCCACGTCTATTTTTGGAAAGAGCATCATGAGTTTTACGCTGAAGTGACGGTGAATACGCGGCAAAAATTTTTTAAAGCCACGGCGCGAGCGCCGGATATTTACGCCGCGACGGATTTGGTATGTGATAAGTTAGAAAAACAATTTATCAAAGTCAAAGAAGTCTACACCAGTCACAAAAAATCCGCTTAATTAGTAATTTATCACGGTATTTAAAACCTGCGGTGAAAGTTGACTGCAGTCTATTTGAACCTTTGTTTCCTTCCGATCAGTGTAATTAACGTAGTCTTGATTTAAGGGCTCAATGTCTAAAAACACGTTTTGGGAATTTCGGGCGAAAAGCCCTTCTAAAATATGAACACTCTCAACACTATATTTACCCAAACCTGCTTTGAGTTGAGGATACAATCCGCACATGGCTTTTAGTTCTTTTCCATCCATTTTGAGAACTGAAATATTTTTTGCTATCGTGTAAATCCAATCGCTTTCTGAATTGATGCCTGTCGTTCGAACCGCCAATTTGACAGTGCCTAAATTTTTTACTGAACCGTCCGGAGCGGTGCAATTTAATTTTCCAGATATAATTTTTGAAGCGTTTGAAATCACGTCAAAATCATTGTGCTGGCTATTCTGGCTGACCGTTTTGATGTCGTTGATTTTGATCTCATTGCAGTTCAGAATAGAGGTCTGAGCTTGGACTGCAGTGCAAATCATGAATAAAGGAAATAAAATTAAGTTTTTCATAAAGCTCTTTCTCGTTTCAGAGAGGTTAGGTTTTCGACGCAAAGTGAAGGTAACCGGAAACTCTGCATAATGATAGATGTCAGGATTTTTGACAGGTAAAAAAGTAAAAGCTCGAGCCTCACAATTTTATTTGACCCCTCATCTCGTAAGGAGTAGTTTTGAGAGTCATTTCAATCCAATCATTATAACGAAGTTAGATCCGTAACAGATAACAAAGTTATAGTCATAGCAGTGAGGTCAACAATCGTGAAAAATTACATTTTTACCAGCGAATCAGTCTCTGAAGGTCATCCAGATAAAATGGCCGATCAAATCAGCGATGCCGTCTTAGATGCGATCCTCAGCCAGGACACCAAGGGACGCGTCGCTTGCGAAACCTTATTGACCACAGGACTTATCGTGGTGGCCGGCGAAATTAGCACTTCGGCAAAAGTTAACTTCACCGATATTGCTCGTGAAACCGTTAAAAAAATTGGCTACGACGACACAGATAAGGGTTTTGACTACAAAACGTGCGGAGTCATGGTGTCTGTGGGACAACAATCGCCCGATATCTCTATGGGCGTTAAAGAAACAGGAGCGGACGATCAAGGGGCCGGCGATCAGGGTTTGATGTTTGGTTATGCCACCAATGAAACACCCGAATTCATGCCGTTGACTCTTTCCATGTCGCATAAGTTGGTTAAAGACTTAGCTACTTTACGGAAAGCGAACAAAGTGAATTGGTTACGTCCCGATGCTAAATCTCAAGTTTCAGTTCAATATGAAAATGGCAAAGCCAAACGCATTGATACTATTGTGGTATCAACTCAGCATGCGGATTCAGTTTCACATAAAGACATTCAAGATTTTATTATGGAAGAACTGATTAAAAAAACCATTCCTTCGCAGTGGATTGATAAAAATACCAAATTTCATATTAATCCCACCGGACGTTTTGTGACCGGTGGTCCAATGGGTGATGCTGGTTTGACCGGTCGTAAAATTATTGTTGATACTTACGGGGGTCACGGCGCTCATGGCGGCGGAGCTTTTTCCGGTAAAGATCCTTCAAAAGTAGATCGCTCAGCAGCCTATGCGGCTCGCCACGTGGCGAAAAATATTGTTGCGGCTGGATTAGCCGAAAAATGTTTGGTTCAGCTTGCATACGCTATCGGTGTCGCCGAGCCGGTCAGTATTGCGGTTAATGATTTTGGAACCAGCACCGTGGGTTCTGAAAAATTAGTTCAGGCAGTTAAAAGTATTTGGGATTTACGTCCTTCACGCATAGTTAAAGAGTTCGATCTTTTAAGACCAATTTACTCTGCGACTTCGGCTTACGGTCACTTTGGACGCGAAGACAACCTGGATAAAGGTTTCTTCACGTGGGAAAAAGTGAATAAAATTGAACAACTTAAATCAGCACTCAAATAAACTGAGGTTTAATGGATCCCAAATACATCAGAAATTTTTCGATCATTGCACACATCGATCATGGAAAATCAACTTTGGCCGATGCGCTGTTGTCGTTTACCGGATCACTTTCTGATCGTGAATCTAAAGCGCAATTCTTAGATAACATGGAACTTGAACGTGAGCGCGGCATCACCATCAAAGCGCAAACCGTTTGTTTGATGTACCGTTCTAAGGTCGATAATGAAATGTATCAGCTTAATCTTATCGATACGCCCGGGCACGTGGATTTCTCTTACGAAGTATCTCGTTCACTGGCGGCCTGCGAAGGCGCTGTGCTGGTGGTGGACGCCGCTCAAGGTGTTGAAGCGCAAACGCTGGCTAACGTTTACCTGGCAATGGAAAATAACTTAGAAATTATTCCAGTCTTAAATAAAGTCGATCTACCAACGGCAGATCCAGAAGGCGTAAAAAAGCAAATCGAAGAAACTGTTGGTTTAGATTGTACGGACATCATTCATGCGTCGGCCAAGGAAAAATTGGGGATTCAAGAAATCCTTGAAGCCGTTATTGCCAAAGTTCCTCCACCGAAAGCCAATCGAGAAAATGTACTTCGCGCTTTAACGTTCGATTCTTGGTTCGATGCTTATCAAGGCGTGGTGATTTTGGTTCGTTTGATCGATGGGCGCATTAAAAAAGGCGACAAAATAAAATTCTTAGCCACCGATAAAGATTACGAAGTTCTTCGTATGGGAAAATACACACCTTTTGCTGATTTCGTGGATGAGCTTCAATCGGGTGAAGTAGGTTTTCTCATTTGCGGAATCAAAGACATCCGTGACGTAAAAGTCGGCGATACCGTGACTTCTGCCAAGAATCCAACGACAGAAGCTTTAGCCGGATTTCAAAGAATCAAGCCCATGG
>JACMMZ010000188.1 GCA_014378775.1 Pseudobdellovibrionaceae bacterium | reverse complement strand
TCAAAGTTTGAAATCTGGTGAAATTTCAAGAAATGTCTGATCTTTTGCTCTTCTATTGCTGATTTGGGTAACTGTTTGTATTTATTGATGATGATTTCGCGGACCAAAGCTCCAACGTAAATGTTGGAGCGGGAGACGGGACTCAAACCCGCGACCTATGCCTTGGCAAGGCATCGCTCTATCAACTGAGCTACTCCCGCGAAAATATGCGTTCGATAAATCTAATGAATTTGGGTCTGGGGGTCAAGAAAGATTATCCAGTCAGTTGTTGTTTATATGTAAATTTTATGTAAGTATAGAGTGATGAAAGTTAAGTGGTTACTTGTTGATCTAAACTCTTTTTTTGCATCTTGTGAACAACAAGATGATCCGACTTTGCGTGGGCGACCGATCGCGGTGGTTCCCATGTTTGCCGAAAATACTTCGGTGTTGGCGGCCAGCTACGAAGCTAAAAAGTTCGGAATTAAAACCGGAACAAAAGTTTTTGAGGCGCGTAAGCTCTGCCCAGATATTAAGTTTGTTTGTACCGGGCATAAAAAATATGTGCAGTATCATCACAAGATTATTGAAGCGGTTAATAAAGTTTGTCCTGTACATAAAGTTTTATCCATCGATGAAATGGTTTGTCAGCTTTTGGGGCGTGAACAAGAATTAGAAAATGCTTTGGAAATTGGTCGAAAAGTAAAACAGATTATTTTAGATGATGTCGGGATATGTTTAACCAGTTCGGTAGGCTTAGGGGCTAACATTACGATTGCCAAAATTGCTTCCGATCTGCAAAAGCCCGATGGGTTAGTGGCCATTCCTCAAGAGCAGTTGGTGGAAAAAATCGGGCATTTGGATATTAATATTATTTCCGGTGTCGGGCCGAATATGAAGAATCGGTTGAATCAAAAAGGTTTTTTTAAAATTAATGATCTGCTGAAGGTTTCCGAAAGCCAGCTGCAAAATGCCTGGGGAAGTATTGTGGGACTTCGCTTAGCCAAAGAAATTCGCGGTGAAGATTTTAGTCGTCCGGAAAATAAAAGTGCCTCTTTTTCTCATGAACATGTTTTGCCGCCGGATTTACGTTCGCGCCAGGGGGCTTACCAGATTATTCAAAAATTAGTCTTCAAAGGATGTTCTCGATTGCGAGATGATAAACGAAAGGCTCAGGCTTTAGGTTTATCCATTCGATATATGGATCAAACAAAATTTGAAGTCTCTATTCAGTTTACCGAATCCGATGATTCGTTTTATTTGATGCGAGAAGTAGAAAAAGCTTACCGAAAGGTGACTTTGAAAAAACCGATTAAAGTGGGAATTGTATTATCCGGATTAACTGAACCAGGGGTGGAGCAATTTTCATTTTTTGATAATCAGAAAAGCCATAAACTAAATCAAGTCATGGATTTGATCAACGACAAACACGGAGCAAATTCCATCGTGTCCGCGGCTCATTTAGATGTGGTGGATGAAGCCAAAGCACGCATTTCGTTTAGTCATATTCCTGATCTCAAGCGGGATTATTAAAAAGCGTAATTAGTCATAACCGCGTCCAGGTCCGGTATTTTAAGGCTTGATGAGTTATGACTAGCGCCGTTTAACTTTTCAGATTCTCCTAAGGGTGTATGAAATTTTTTATTCTTTTAGTTTTAGTCGTATCTTTAGGATGTAAAAAAGGGTCTCAGCCCGATTCATTAGGAAATGGAACAAATACCAATCAGCAAGTTGGTAATGATGAATTACAAATTTTCTTCGGGCCTAACCCTCAGGGACATATCGCTTTTGTCAATTTGATCAACAGCGCGCAAAAAAGTATAAACTTAAGTATGTTTCGGCTGACGGAAAACTCCGATGTTCAAGCTTTAATTGCGGCATCCAAAAGACAAGTTAAAGTAGAAATTATTTTAGACCGTGAAGCCACTCAGGCCTCAAGTGTGATCCAAAAAATAGTAGTCGATTTAAAAAATGCCGGAGTCGAAGTCAAAGAAAGCACGACAGGATTTAGTATCACCCATGAAAAAGCCATGAGCATCGATGGAACAACCGCCATCATTTCGACGATGAATATGACCATGGGATTTAGAACGACGCGTGACGTCGGGGTGATTACGAAAGATCTTGATGTCATATCAGAATTTAATGCGGTGTTTGAAGCTGACTGGATCAACGCGGATAATGGTGGAATTTACACGCCGCCTTTGACCTCAGAAAAACTTTTGTGGAGTCCCAATAATTCGACATCCAAACTGACCGGGCTGATTCGGGAATCAACCAAAACCATCGATCTGCAAGTCGAGAATTTTACCAATGATAATATTTCAAATGCTTTGATCGCAGCGGCTGGGCGAAACATCCAAATTCGGATTCTGACTCCGCTGTGTTCTTTGAATCCCAATCCGTTATTAAATATTCCAACTTTGAAAAAACTTTCCATTGGAAATATACAAATCAAAGTGATGCCCAATCCGGCTACGGCTCAGGCGCCTTACATTCATGCCAAAACGCTGACGGTGGATCGAATAAAATCCTACGTCGGATCAATTAATTTTTCGAATAATTCGTTAAACAGCGCGCGCGAAGTGGGAATTATTTTTAAAAACCAAGACGCCGCAGAACTAATTCGAACCGAATTTGAAAAAGACTGGATTCAGGCTATTGTGCTTCCAATTGATCCGCAGCCAGCCGATTGTTTATAAATCTTTGATTTTAATTTCTTCGCTGATCCCGATTATCGCGGTGATCTCTTTTTTCCACGTTACGTGATTCGGAAACAATCGTTTCTCGAACCACCACCACTTTAATTTGTCCCGGGTACTGCATTTCATCTTCGATGGTTTTAGCAATCTGAGCTGAAACTTCCATAGCTTGCGTATCATCTAAAATGCGTGAATTCACCAGCACGCGGCATTCGCGTCCGCCGTTTAAGACGAAAATATCGGTGACCCCTTTAAATCTTCGACCAATTTCTTGCAGACCGGTGACTTTTTGATTGTAAGTTTCCATGGTGCTACGGCGAGCCCCCGGACGACCGCCTGAAATAGCATCGGCAGCGATCACCAAGAAATCGATTTCTGCATCGGGTTGAACGTCAAAGTGATGGGCGCGAACCGCATGTACGATGTCAGGATCCTCATTACGGGCCTGAATAAAGTCAGCACCGATAACCGCATGGCTTCCGTCAAATTGGTGATCTAAAGCTTTTCCTAGATCATGAAGTAGACCTGATCGTTTAGCTTTTTTAATATCTACTTTCAGTTCAGCCGCCAGTAAACTTGCAAACCAACCAACTTCACCGCAGTGAAAATATTGATTTTGAGTATAAGAATAACGGTAGCGCAAAGATCCCATAACTTGTTTGATTTCGGGATGCATATCTTGAAAACCCAGCTCTTTTGATAAAAGATCACCATCTTTTTTAATTTGGCGCACCAGTTCAGTTTTGATGATTTCGGCTACGCGTTTGATGTAAACCGGATCGGTGGGTTTATTCGATTTTTCTGTATCACGGAAAATCTTATCAAAAATTCTTCGCGTTAATTCACGTCGAACGGGATCGTAACCGACGACTTGAACATTAAACAATCGCTCCGGCTCAGGTTGCGCTTCGATAAAAACATCACAACCCGTGATTTCTTGAAGAGCTTTAATATTTTCCGCTAAGTTTTGACAAAAAAGCGCACGAATTTTTTCATTGGGAAAAAAAGTTGAAGAAATATGACGTTCGGTGCTCATTTCCTTTGAGAACCGTTCGATACACAGTGAAAGCACGCGTTTAGCTTTAGCTTCAGCGAAATCTTTCAATTCAATATCAACTTGTTCAATGTATTTTTCGCTATCTAATTGGTATTCAGCGATGAAACGATCTTTGATCATACCGATAACATCTTCGGAGCTTAAAGATGTTTTGGCTTGAAGATCGGTGGTGTAAATAACTTTTTTATCTTCCAGATCTTTTTTTACAGTTTGAAACTGATTTTGTACATCGGTCAAATTCATGGAAAGTAAACGCAGATCATTTTCGGTATTCATTAAAGCTTGGCGATTGAGTTTATCTGATTCTTCGTAGCCTTTTTTCTTGCTTTGAATTTTTTCTTCCAATTCCGTGCAATGCTCTTCGATACTCAAGTGATCTTCTTCGACTTTACTCCACAGTTCTAATTCAATTTCTTGAATACGTTCTGCGCGGTCGGCTTCATCTGCTTGATACGCATCAAGAGCCTCTTTATTGATTTCCTTGGCTTCCTCTTTGGCTTCATTGGTAATCGATTTCTCAACTAATTTTTGAACAACAAAAAACAACCCGGCTCCAGTGGCTAAACCTATAACTATGTAAATTCCTATTTGAGATAAATTCATTACGCACTTTTCCTTTGTATGACATCGAGATATTTAATTTTCTGAAAAATAATGAGCGATAAAAAACCAAAACCGATCGCGATGTAACCGACCAATTGATAACGCTCGAGCTGCCCGGTGATGGCATTTTTAATTATAATTTTCCCTGCCATCCACGACCCTAAAGCCATCGACAAAGACTGCACGCAACTTAAGATACTGAGGAAAGATCCGCGGTGAGCCGGTTCGGCCGCCGACGAGATAAGGGCCTGAGCCGGAATCATACGGGCCACGGCGGAGATAAAAAATAATCCGGCCACAATCAAAATAAAATACAATGGCGCGACCGTTTGATGGGTAATCATAATCACCGGAATCACCGAAAAAAATAAAGCGGCGGTAAATATTTTAGATTTTCCATATTTATCCGAGAGCTTGCCAATGAGCGGCGCCATCAGCATCGAGCATGACCCTCCGACCAAGTAAATAAACAGCAGCTGTTTTTCACCGACACCGGCGTTAGCCACTAGAGAAGGCGAGATAAATGGGATGATGGCGAAATGACCCAGCATAAGAATAAACATAAAGAAAAGAGAAAACATCTGCGTGCGACTTTGTAAAATTGTGGTGAAAGGATTTTTAATTTTTTTACGAACTTCATCCGTTTGATCTAAATGTCCTCGCACTGAGGGAATATGTTTCACAGCCACCAGTAAAACAATCACGGAGGAAAGAGCTAAAAACATAAACGGTGCATGCCAATCGAAATGATCGGATAAGTACAAACTAAATGGCACTCCGACAATCGAGGCTAATGAAAAAGCTGAGGTGATTGTTCCCATAGCCGTGGCTCGGCGGTCGTAACTGATCAAATCACTGACGATGGATAGAATCAGCGAATTCATGATTCCGCCAAAAAATCCGGCGAAGGCGCGGGCACCTAATAACCACCCAAAACTGGGAGCCGCCCCACAAAGCGCGGTTGAAATGATGAAACCAATAAACATAAAAACGAGATTATTTTTGCGATCAAATTTATCGACATAAAAAGAAGCCAAAAATCCGGAAAGACCCGCCATCAAGGTGTACATAGAAACGAGTAAACTGAATTGCTCCGGTGAAATTTGGAATACACGCATGAGCTTGGGCCCCAGCGGCATAACAATCATAAAGTCCACAATATGATTAAACTGAATGGCGGCTAAGCTGAAGAGAACTATTTTTTCATTACGACTGAACATCATATAAGTGTAGTCTAAAAGAGCAGCCAACGAGTACAAACATTTCGTCGATGTTACGCGTTACCAGATGGTTGTGTCTTTTTGAGGTTTACGTCATAGTTGAGTTTATGAAATTTATTAAAATATTAACTAAATCGGTTTTAGGTGCCCTGGTTGCGGGTTTATTCATTTGGATCTTTATTTTTAATTGGTCTTTTGTTTTTAAGAAACGCATTGTTGGTGAAGTTTCTACCGTTGAAAAAATTAACGCGGGAATGATTGTGACGACCGCAATCGACAACACGATTCCCAAGCAGGCTTTTTCATTTTCGGTAGCCATTAAAGATCTGAATTCAGGAGAAATCCACATGGCTTCCAGCGAAGATCGCAAATGGGGAGCCGTTGAAAAAGGAAACTGTGTGGTAGCGGCTTTTTTTCCTTACGCGCCTTGGAATTTATCTAAAGGGACCACTGATTATAATGCTCGATTAGTTCAAAATTTCCAAAGTTGTGACTCCGTGGATAAAAACCCAGGTTTTTGGGGAATGTTTAAGTTTTTCTTTTTGTGGGTTTAGTCGGTCGATTGGCTTAGCGAAAAATCGATAACGAAGCAGCGGATGATAAATTAACACCATTTCCACGTTGGTAGGCATTCATTTTTTGATGAACCATGTAGGTCATGGTCAAAATCATAAGTATAATAAACCAATTTCGCATCTGCATATAAAATAACATATTTGACAGTTATAGCTTACTTTTTTGCGAGACGTAAAGCTGAATGTACTGCCAGCCGCTGAATAGACTCAAGCCCACGCTAAACCAGAGTAAAAAATATCCGATCTTCTCTGTTGATAAAAAATGAAGTCCGACGAATCCAAAATTGAGATTTAAAAGAATCAGTGGAATCGAAATCATTTGAAGAGCGGCTTTCCATTTGCCAGTCGTTTGAGCAGAAATAATGATCCCATCGGCCGAGGCCGCGGCCCGGACGCCACCAATTAAGGTGTCTCGCGTGATAAATAAGATCACCATCCAAATATCAACTTTATTTTGAAAAACAAAAAGAATCAAAAGCGAAGAGACTAAAATTTTATCAGCCACCGGATCTAAAAATTTACCTAAGTTTGTTACCTGATTTAATTTACGAGCAAAGTAGCCATCGTAATAATCGGTGATCGACGCGATGATAAATAAGATAATAGCGGCCCATATCATCCAAAGGTCAGATCCTAAAGCCAAAAGAATTATGGGAAGAGTCATCACGATTCTTAAAAGAGTTAAAAATAACGGAAGTGTAAACCTCATAAGTAAATGTTGAGGTAGTTAAAACTCTCTGTCAATATAGGTTTTCACGAGGAGTCCAAAGTGGATCGAAATCTAGCTTTAGAATTTGTACGTATCACTGAGGCGGCGGCTTTGTCGTCGGCGCGCTGGATGGGCCGAGGCGATGAAAAATCAGCCGATCAAGCGGCGGTCGATGCCATGAGAAAAGCTTTTGATTCAGTTAATATTGACGGAACCGTGGTCATCGGTGAAGGCGAACGAGACGAAGCGCCCATGCTTTACATCGGTGAGAAAGTCGGTCGTAAAGGATTAGATAGTCCGCAGATTGACATTGCACTTGATCCGCTCGAGGGAACCACTATTTGTGCGGTGGGCGGAGTCGGTGCGATTTCGGTGATCGCGGCGGCTGAAAAAAACGGATTTCTGCACGCGCCTGACACCTACATGGATAAAATAGCGGTGGGCCCAGCGTGCAAAGGCGTGATTGATATCGATCTTACGCCAACCGAAAATATTCATCGTGTCGCTGAAGCCTTAAAAAAACCTGTGGGTGATGTGACCGTTGTGATCTTAGATCGGTCGCGGCACTCGGAACTCATTTTAGAGGTTCGTAAAACCGGCGCGCGCATTCAGCTGATCGGAGACGGGGATGTTTCTGCGGCAGTGGCAGCCGGATGGAATGATACGGGAATTGATATGTTAATCGGAATCGGCGGAGCTCCGGAAGGCGTGATCTCGGCGGCGGCCATGCGGTGCTTAGGCGGAGATTTTCAAGGCAGGCTTAAATTTCGAAACGAACAAGAAAAAGAGCGCGCGACGCGTATGGGGATTAAAGATCTTCACAAAAAATTCACTTTAACTGAATTGGCTTCGGGAAATGTGATTTTTTGCGCGACCGGAATTACGGATGGTCCGCTTTTAGCCGGAGTCAAAATTCTTCCGGGCGGTCGAGCGAAAACACAATCAATTGTGATGCGATCACAAACCGGAACGATTCGAAATATTGATGCTCATCATAATTTTTCAATCAAGCCCTTGGTGCTGTAAGGAAATTTAATGAAAGTATTTTGTTTTCAATGCAAAAAAACAAATGAATTTACCATCACAAATCCGGTGGGTCGACGCGATGAGTGTTCATTTTGTAAAGCAGATTTGCACGTTTGCAAAAACTGTCAAATGTATGATTTAAAAAGTTATAACGAGTGTAAAGAACCCGCGGCCGATGTTGTAAAAGAAAAAGAGCGAGCGAATTTTTGCGATTTTTTTAAAGCTTGCGAGTCGGGTGATACAGTGGATACGAAATTTAAACTCATGAGCGCGGCGCAAGCCCTGTTTAAGAAAAGTTAAAGGAGTTATCAGTGGCCAAAGCGGAAGTAACCGAAAAATTTAATTGTACGGCGGAAGAATTTTTTAAATTGGTGGTCGATTTTGAAAAATATCCAGATTTTTTATCGGATATCAAATCCGTTAAGATCCTTAAAAATGGCAAAAAAGAAAAAGAGATGGAATTCACGGTTTCGATTATTAAAACCATTAAATATAAAATACTGGCCACGCAGAAGTCTCCTTCGGAAGTTGATTTTCACTTCACCGAAGGTGATATTTTTAAATCCATGACAGGAAGCTGGCGTATTGCGGATTTGGCCGGCGGAAAATGCAAAGTGAAATACACTATCGAGGCCAGCTTCGGACTGTTAGTTCCCGGCGTTATCGCTAAAACTTTAGTCAGTGTAAATCTGCCTTCGATGATGGAAAATTTTAAAAAACGCGTGAAAGATAAATATAAAAAATAATATGAAGAATACAAAAGACAAAAAAAATCAAAGTTCCAGCGGAAAAATGAGTGACACCTTAAAGGATATTTCGAAAGATTTTTTAAGCACAGCATTGGGTCAAGTGAATAAAACTAAAGAAGATATTTCAGCCAAAGTAACATCCGAAATAATTTCGCTGATTCGTAAAATAGATTTTATTAAAGAATTCTCAAAATTTGCTGAAGATCATAAATTTAAAATCTCAGCCGAAGTGGAAATCATCAAAAAAAATAAGTAACGGAGTCTGAATATGACGCAAGAATGGACCGTGTATAATTCCCGCACGGCTGAAAAGATCTGCAATTATAAGTATGCCGATGAATTAGCCGTATTTAATTCAATTGAAAAATTGCATCAGGGCTTTAAAACCTGGAGCAAATTGTCATTAAAATCGCGCCAGCAAAAAATAAGAGACGTGATTTTGATCGTAGAAAAAGATCAAGATCACTTAGCCCAAGTGATTTCTAATGAAATGGGAAAATCTTTTGAAAGTGCTTTGATTGAAGTAAAAAAATGCATTGAGTCCACCAAATATTTATGTGAACTCAATTTAGATTTCCTTCAAGCTTATGAAGTTAAAAATACCACCTACAATTCAAGTGTTGTGCGTCATCAACCCATCGGCGTGGTTCTTTCGATTTTACCGTGGAATTATCCGGCTTGGCAGGGATTTCGAGCTTTCATCCCGACTTTACTTTCTGGTAACGTGATCTTACTTAAGCATTCAGAAGTTACCCCCTCAGTCGGAGATTTACTTGAATCTTATTTCACTCAAGCTGATTTACATCATGTATTTTCGCATCAACTTTTTAATCATGAAATGACCGAAAAAGTTGTGTCGGATTCACGCATCGCCGGGGTCAGTATTACCGGATCAGTGAAAGCAGGAAAAGCCATCGCCGGATTATGCAGTCAGTATTTTAAAAAATGCGTGTTGGAGTTGGGTGGAAGCGACCCCTCGATTATTTTGTCTGATGCTGATTTAGGAAAAGCTTGTCCGATCATTTCACGTTCACGATTGCAAAATTCTGGACAAGTTTGTATTTCGACTAAACGGGTTTTAGTTCCCCGCATGATCTTGGATCAAGCAGTCGATCTTTTCAAATCCTCGTTTATAGAAATCATGGAATTAAAACCAGAGTTGGTCGGACCGTTAGCCGCAGCTCGTTTCAAAACAGAGTACAATAAGACCATTTCAGAACTTCAGAAACATTCACGCCTGGTATTTGAAATTGATCAAAGTTCTTTAAACACGAATGAGCATCATGCTTTTGTAAATCCCTGTATTCTCGTTTTTGAGCGCAATCACGAAATGCTAAGAACGACCGAAGTGTTTGGTCCGTGCTTGATTATTATTCCCTATGACGACGTGGAAGAAGCCATCGATATTGCAAATTCAACCGTGTTTGGTTTAGGCGCTTCGGTTTACGGAACGGATGAAGTACTTTGTCAAAAAGTAGCTGATCAGCTTTTAGCCGGACAAGTTTCTATAAATGATTTCGTCAAATCCGACATCGCACTGCCTTTTGGAGGATATAAAATGTCCGGTCTGGGACGTGAATCGGGTCATCAAGGATTTTTTGAATTTACGCAAACTCAAGTGATTTCAGTTCAAAAATAATAATATGTGGAATAATTTAGAGCATCAAATTTGGAACAAATTAAAACAGCAAAATCTTGAAGATGAATCTGTTTTTTTATTAGCCGTTTCTGGTGGTTTAGATTCCATGGTACTTTTCTCGGTCATGAAAAAAATCAAACCACTGGCCCGATTTATCTTGATGCACTATCATCACGGCCCAGGACCTCACCTCGATCATCGAAACGATTATGTCCGATTGATCGAATCATTGCAGTCTAATCAAGTTATCGTTGAAATCGATCGATCAGAACACGAGCTTAAATCTGAAAATGATTTTCGTGAAGCGCGGTTGAAGTTTTTTGAAAAAATAAAGACCAAGTATCTGATTCAATTTTATCTTACAGCACATCATCGAGATGATGTGCTCGAAACGCGACTGATCAAAATGATTCGCGGTACCGGTTTGCAAGGTTTAGCCGCTTTTGAGGAATGGAATCAAAAAATCTTGAGACCCTGTTTTGAGGTAAATAAGTCAGATCTTGAAAAATACGCCGCGGAACAAGAAATAGTGTGGATCAATGATCCTTCTAACGATCAAGATGATTATCTACGAAACTGGATTCGCAACCAGTGGCTGGCCCAACTGAACCAAAAAATGCCCGGAGCTTCGGATAATTTGGCTAAATCGATTCAAAATATGCTTGATGAATCCGGCGCAAACCTGGATCGCTATGCACTAGAGTCAGCGCGTTACGTGACGCGCTCCGATCAGCTCACCCGAATTGATCGGTTGTGGTTATCGAGCTTCAGCACCAAAGACCAGCTAGTTATCTTGATTAAGGTGATTAAAGAGTCTTTTCGATGTGATTTTTCCACCAATCAAATCAAAGAAGTGCTTAAGCGCCTCGACAAAAATCAGAATGAACATATATTTAAAGCTGCAAGCATAAATTGGGTTATAAATGCTCAGAGTATTATGCTAAAATATGGAGAATAAACACATCGGTGTTTAAAGGGTGGAAAAAATGAAGTTTAATCAAAAAACGTTGCTCATGTGGTTTTTCGTACTGATTGTATCGATCGTTTTCATACAAGCGTATCAGACGAAGCAGCAAAAAATGATTTCAAATTTTGATTATCAAAAATTTATTACGGCTTTGGAAAGTAAAGAAATCGTCAAAGATTCTTTGATGATCAAAAAGGAAAACGCCGAAGTCTCAGGGCAAATCGCACCTGAATTTGAAACCAAATACACGGGGACTCATTTTTTAGTTGAAGGACCTTCCGTTGACGGCGTGAAAGCGGATATCGAAAAGCATGGCTATTCGGCTAAAAGTTTCCAGTCGGTTGAATCTGGTGGGTTGATGTCTTTCTTAGCGAATTGGCTGCCGTTACTTTTATTAGTCGGAGCCTTTATTTTTATTATGCGAAATTTGCAAGCCGGTGGAAACAAAGCCATGTCCTTTGGAAAATCGCGCGCCCGCTTAGTCGAAAACAAACAGCGCATCACATTTAAAGATGTGGCCGGAATTGATGAAGCCAAATATGACCTCCAGGAAATCGTGTACTTTTTAAAGGATCCAAAAAAATTCACAAAACTCGGTGGACGAATTCCTAAGGGTGTTTTATTAGTTGGCCCTCCGGGAACAGGTAAAACTTTATTAGCCCGCGCTGTGGCCGGTGAAGCCGGTGTTCCGTTTTTTACAATTTCCGGTTCTGATTTCGTAGAAATGTTCGTCGGAGTCGGCGCCAGTCGTGTTCGAGATTTATTTGAACAAGGTAAAAAAAGTGCGCCTTGTATTATCTTTATCGATGAGATCGATGCCGTCGGACGTCACCGAGGAGCCGGCATGGGCGGCGGACACGATGAACGTGAACAAACCCTCAATCAGCTGTTAGTTGAAATGGATGGTTTTGAATCTTCAGAAGGCGTGATTCTTATTGCGGCCACTAACAGACCCGATGTTTTGGATCCGGCTTTACTTCGCCCCGGTCGTTTTGATCGTCGCGTAATCGTGGGAAAACCTGATCTCGTTGGACGTGAACAAATTTTAGCCGTGCACGTCAAGAAAACTCCACTGGGACCTGATGTAGATATGGTTAAAATTGCGCGCGGTACGCCAGGTTTTTCTGGTGCTGATCTCGAAAATTTAGTTAATGAGGCAGCCCTTGTGGCGGCTCGTTCCGATAAAAAATATCTTGAAATGGAAGATTTTGAACGCGCCAAAGATAAAGTGATCATGGGTGCGGAACGTAAATCGATGGTGATTAGCGATGAAGACAAAAAAAATACGGCTTATCATGAAGCCGGACACACCTTGGTGGGAAAAGTTTTACCAGGGTTAGATCCAATCCATAAAGTAACTATTATTCCACGTGGTATGGCGTTGGGGTTGACTCAAACTTTACCGGAAAAAGATTCTCTGAGTTTTTCAAAAATGCAGGCTGAAAATTGGATCGCATTTGCCTTTGGCGGACGCGCCGCGGAGGAACTTATATTTAAAGATTTCACCACGGGTGCTTCCAACGATATAGAACGGGCCACGGCGATGGCTCGAAAAATGGTTTGTGAATGGGGCATGAGTCCGTTGGGACCTTTGGCCTACGAAAAAAATGAAGGGCCTGTGTTCATGGGAATGAACAGTGGTCCAAAAGCCAAAGATTATTCTGAAGCCAAAGCTCAAGAAATTGATGCCGAAATCTCGAGTATTATAAATACCGGCTACCGCCGGGCCATGAATATTTTAGTTGAAAACAAAGACGCACTCATTCGTTTAACTGAAGCTCTACTGGAATTTGAAACAATTGATAGCACCGAAGTTGAAATGTTATTTAAAGGAGCTGCTGTTTCAGAAATTCATAAAATCCGCGCTAACAAAAAAGATGGCGGAGCAAGTTTACCGCAGAGTGGGATCACAAATGTGGTCGAAGAAAAAGATACTCCAATTAGAAAGCCTGTCACGGCTACTTAAAGCTGTGACAGAAATTAAGCCTTAATGAATTTGTTTTTCAATTTTTGGGAAAATCTACTTTTTATCTTGTCTAATTTAAGATGGCAGGATTTTTTTGATATTGGCCTGGTATGGGCGATTATTTACCGGGTTCTCGTCCTGATTCGCCGCACGGGTACCGTGCAAATGCTTTCCGGTCTTGGGATTATAGCGATCACTTATATTTTGAGTATTTGGTTTGAACTGTATACTCTCAATTGGTTATTAGAGAAATTCTTCTCAAACTTATTTGTCATTGTAGTGGTCTTATTTCAGGGTGAAATTCGGCGTGCTTTGGCCCATATCGGAAGTCATCCTATTTTCTCTGACGTATCGGTCACGATGGAGACCCACATGGTGGAAGATATCGTTAAAGGGATTGTGGCCAGCAGTGAAAAGGGTTACGGCGCTTTGATCGTGGTCGAGCGTGAAATTTTACTGGATTATTACATAGAAACTGGAACGGAAATTAATTCTCATATTTCCGCCGAAGTGATTCAGTCTATATTTCATCCCCAGGCTCCAATGCATGACGGAGCCATGCTGATTCGAAATGGTAAAATTTTTTCCGCGGGCTGTTTTTTGCCCTTAAGTAAAAATCCGGCACTGGATAAAAACTTAGGAACGCGTCACCGTGCTGCAATTGGCTTAACTGAAGAAACAGATGCTTTAGTTATTGTTGTTTCTGAAGAAACAAAAGCCGTCAGCATTGTTTCTGGTGGGCACATGAGACCACAAGTTGAAATCAGCGACATCCGTTTGGCATTGTACGAAGCTTTTGAATTAAAATACAAAGGTGCCGGCAAAGGTTCAGTTCAAGAAGGGGTACTTAAATGAGCCCAATGAATCATGGTCATGGCCACAAAAACAAAAAACACCATTTCGCTCTTTTTGATAACATGTCCTATAAACTTGTTTCACTATTTATCGCGTTCGTACTTTGGATTTCAATTTTAGGTCGACGTGATTTTGTGGCAACTCAAGAAGTGGAAATTAATTTTGTTTCTTCAAGCGGTTACTCGATCTTAAGTCAGTCCAATGACCGAGTGAAAATTAAAATATCCGGACAACAGCCATTAATGAAAAAATACAAAGATAAAATTCAAGTGATCAATGTGGACGTCACCGATAAAGAACCTGGCGTGTACGATATAGATATTATGGCCAGCCGCTTTGAATTACCGGCGGGACTTAAGATTTTAAACATACGACCGAATTCGATCAAATTTGAGATTATTAAAAAATAGGAAATCAACATCATGACAGCACCAGCTCAAGATAAAAATCAGGTCAAATCAACCAAACTTTTTGGAACCGATGGAATCCGCGGAACATCAAACCAGCACCCCATGGTGCCCGATGTAGTGGTTAAAATTGGTCAAGCCATTGGTTATCTCATTCGAACAAAAAAAATCAGTTCGCCCTCGCAGGCCAACAAAGTAGTGATCGGAAAAGACACCCGATTATCAGGATATATGATCGAGCAAGCTCTGGCCAGTGGACTTAATTCAATGGGAATTTACGTTCAACTTGTCGGTCCCTTACCAACACCAGGAATTGGTTATTTAACACGAACCATGCGTGCCGCTGCCGGAATTGTTATCTCTGCTTCACACAATGCCTTTCAAGATAATGGAATTAAAATCTTCGGTCCCGATGGTTTTAAATTAGATGATAAATTAGAAAAAGAAATTGAAGCTTTGGTCGCCAGTGATGATTTACATAAGTTTTTGCCTCATTCTAAAGAAATTGGTCGAACTAAACGGATTGAAGATGCGCAAGGGCGATATATCGTTCACGCGAAATCAACTTTTCCCTTAGCTTACACCTTAGATGGCATGCGAATCGTTTTAGATACCGCCCATGGTTCCGCCTACAAAGTGGCCCCGGCCATTTTTGAAGAACTTGGCGCTGAAGTGATTCAGTTAGGTCATCAACCCAACGGAATAAATATTAACGATAAATCAGGAGCCCTTCATCCATCCCAAATTGCTCAAGCGGTGATTCAGTACCGTGCTGACGTAGGCATTGGATTAGACGGGGATGCGGACCGCGTGGTGATGGTGGATGAATGTGGAAAAATTTTAAATGGAGACCATATTTTAGCCTTGTGTGCGCTTCATCTCAAGCAAAAAGGATTATTAAGACACAACACCGTGGTGGTGACGGAGATGAGCAATTTCGGATTAGAGCAGAAAATGAAAGAGTCCGGAATTAATGTCGTGAAAACAAATGTTGGTGATAAATATGTGGTCGAAGCTATGCGAAAAAATAATTATAATTTAGGTGGCGAGCAATCAGGTCACATTATTTTTCTGGATGATTCCACTACGGGAGACGGCGTTGTAGCGGCTTTAAATGTTTTATCTGTGATGAAAGAAACCGGAAAAAAAATGAGCGAACTTTCCGGGGTTCTGGTTGAAGTGCCGCAAATTTTAATTAACTGTCATGTCGAAAAAAGAAAAAAACTTGAAGAAATAGCTGGTTACATTGATTTACTTAAGGCCAAAGAAAAATTATTACAGGGACAAGGTCGAATTTTCATTCGTTTTTCTGGAACTGAGCCGCTGATACGAATTTTAGTTGAAGGAAGCGATAAAAATCTTATTTCTCAAATAGCCGAAGATTTTGCCTCGTTTTTGGAAAAAGAACTTAAGTAGTGAATCTTATTTTCAGCCTTGAACTTTCCAAGCTCCAAGATTTATCTCAGGTTGTTAATTTAATGAAGCCGTTTTTAAAACCACGCACCCTCATTTTGCTCGACGGTGAATTAGGAGCTGGCAAAACCACTTTAACTCGTGAGTTGCTAAAATCATGTGGCTACGATCATGCCACATCGCCAACCTACGCTTTACATCACCACTATGATTTAACCTTGGATAGCGAAAATTTAAATGTGGAACATCTGGATCTTTATCGTTTGGAAAATGAAGATCAGATTGAATCTTCAGGTTTCTGGGATTTATTTCAAAGTAGACCGCAAAGTCTTATTTTGGTTGAATGGGCCGACCGCGTTTCGATCGATCAATGGCCGCTCGATTGGAAACGATACCGGATTAAAATAACAAAAAATGAAATAGATAGAACTTATCAATTTTATAATTTTTAAGAGGCGGTGAGCTGGGAAATGCGTTCCAGAGCCTCGGTGTCTTCTAAACTGGTATCCGTCGTTTTTAATCCGACTAAAAATCCCACGATATTTTGACCACGTTTTAACGGTGTGATCGCCGCCGAAGTGTAATCTAAAATTTTGAACGAAGTCAACGTTAGGTCAAGCAACTGGCTTTTTTCTGTTTTAAAAGCGATTGAAAAGACATTGTTTTCTGTCAACGAAAACTGAAAAGCTTGAATGTCGACATTTTCTTTTCGAAGATCTTCATCCATTTTGAAAACTTGAGTTCGATTATCTTGAATTTTTAATATCACGAACGCATCGAAGTTTTTACGAGCAATTTCGGTGTATTTGTCGTGATGTGAATCCATTTCCGACCAAGAAGAATTAAGAGCCTCGTGAGTTAAATGTGCGTCGCTAATTTGATTCAAAACTTTTGGGGAGCATAAAATAAAGATGGCGTTTGGTATCTGCTTTATTTTTTCATGGTAATTTAAACCGAGAATAATCAATTTATTGTCCCACATTTGAAGGGGAATCAAATCGTTGTGAAAAAAAGAATACTGATTATAAAAATTTTTGTTTTTTTGATGAAGCTGATTCAGATTCATCAAATCCCTTGGGCTGAGATCATCACGCAAGGCCGGAACCTGGAATTGATCAAGATACCACTGTTTGTAAGATGACCAATTCAAAATATTTTTTTCTAGTGCAGTTCGTAAACGGGACTTTTCGAAATCCACGTCATGACCTGCGGCCAGAACTTCTTCCACCTTCAAAGCTTCTTCATTAAAAAAGTATTCCCATGAATACTCGGGCATCAGTTTTGTCACATTCAGTTTATCGGCTTAAAAATACTTAAACTTTTGTAAAAAAAGCATAAAACACCTGGACTTAGGTGCTTTCACGGGCAAAAACTATGAAAAAAATGCAAGAATATGCATAGTGGCACAGCCTGAGGGCAGCTCTGGTGCCTTAGAGTGAAAGGTAGTCAGCTAACATGTTAGAACTTTTCAATTATTTCAATTTCGTGTAGAACAACCCCCTATGCCTATCGAGAGCCAAAAAAGTATTATATATTTAGATAATAACGCGACCACTCGTCCAGATCCAGATCTGCTGGCTGAGCTGGTTCAGTTGATTCAAAATGATCAATTTCCTTGGGGTAATGCCTCATCGATTCATTTACAAAGTCGTGACCCTAAAAATACTTTACGTGAAACCCGCAGACTTTTCGCCGAAATTTTTCATTGTCAGGCGACAGAACTTATTTTTAATTCTGGAGCCAGTGAAGGTAATAATACCGTTCTCAAATCAGTCTGGCAAAGCTTAGGTCAAAGTAAAAACGAATTTCTGATATCAAAAGTTGAACACCCCAGCGTGATCAAAGCCGCAGAATATATCCAAAGCCTCGGTGCGGTGATTAAGTGGATTCCGGTCAATCGTAAAGGACAAATTGATCTCGAATTTATTAAAAATAATATTTCAAACCAAACGGCATTGGTCAGTGTGATGTTCGCCAATAATGAAACAGGATCGCTGTTCCCTATATCCACCATCTCTGAAATCATCAAACCCCATGGAGCGCTTTTGCATGTGGACTGTGTTCAGGCTTTAGGAAAAGAAAAATTAAATTTACAGGAATTAAGAATTGATTACGCTACTTTTTCTGGTCATAAATTTTATTCACTTCAAGGATGCGGAGTTTTATTTGTTCGCCGCGGATCGCCTTTGGTTAATTTGATTCACGGCGGAGGCCAAGAGCGTGGTCGTCGCGGGGGTACTGAAAATATTTTATCCGTCTGGTCATTCCAACAAATGCTTCCGTTATTGAAATGGTTAGAAGCAAAAAATCATGAAGTTCGAAAGCTGCGCGATCATTTCGAAATGAATATCCAAAATAAAATCACTGGCGTGACCATCACGGCTCATGAAGGACTTCGTTTAGCCAATACATCCAGTTTGGTTATTCAAGATGTCGATGGCGAAACTTTGCTTATGAGTTTAGATCTCAAAGGGTTTGCTATCAGCACCGGTGCCGCCTGCAGCAGTGGAAATCCTGAACCCAGCCCCGTTTTGTTATCGATGGGATTAAGTCGTGATGAGGCCCAGTCATCATTACGGGTTTCGCTTGGCTGGCACACCAAGCCCCAAGAGATGGACAGTTTTATTTTAGCCTTAGTAGAAGTGGTCGAACGAATTAGAAAAATTAAAACCGAAGCGGAAGAAAAGAAAAGTCATGCTGGATAATTCAAGTAAAGGCAAAGTTTTAGTGGCGATGTCGGGCGGAGTTGACAGTTCAGTCGCCGCCAGTCTGTTAGTTGATCAGGGCTATGAGGTCATCGGAGCCACTATGCAAGTGTGGGACTATTCATCGTGCGATATCATCGAAGGAAGCGGAACCTGTTGTTCCAGTATTGATGTTGACGATGCAAGATCCGTTGCCGATAAATTAAATATTCCATTTTATGTATTAAACTGCGAAGCCAAGTTTAAAGCTGCCGTGATAGATCCTTTCATCAATGATTATTTAAATGGGCGTACGCCGCTTCCGTGCGTGAATTGCAACACCTATTTAAAATTTGATCATCTCATTCAAAAAATGAAAGAGCTTGGTTGTGATTACCTAGCCACCGGGCATTACGCTCAGATTATTCAAAACGAAAACGGGCTTTCGCAAATCGTGACTTCAGAAGATGACTGGAAAGATCAAACCTATTTTCTGTTTACGATCGATCCGGCTATTATTCCGCATTTGATTTTTCCCATCGGTCATTTGAAAAAACCGGCGGTTCGTGAAATTGCTGAAGCCAAAGGATTGACGGTTGCTAAAAAGAAAGACTCCACCGGGATCTGCTTTGTCGGATCAAAAGGATATGATCAATTTATTAAAGAAAATGTTTCCGCTTCTATTTTAAAAACAAAGCACGGTAAATTAAAGCGCTTTCCTGACGGGGACATCATGGGTGATCATGATGGTATTCATCTTTATACCATCGGCCAAAGTAAGGGCATTGGGCTGACTTATCACGAAAAACTTTTCGTGATAAAAATAGATTCTGAAACCAATACGGTTTGGGTTGGAGATGAAAAATATCTCTATCATCATGAAGTTCAAGTGATCGAACCGCACATGTTAAATGATGTCGAGGACGGCGAAGATCTGTACGTTAAAATTCGCTATCAACATAAAGGCTCTAAAGCCAAAGTATTCAAAACAAAAGATGGATACAATTTAAAATTTGAGGAACCGCAACGAGCCATTACTCCTGGTCAAGCCGCCGTTTTTTATCGAAATCAAAATATTCTTTTGGGGGGCGGATGGATCAAAATTTAGATTTTGTTATCCATACTTTCGGATGTAAAGTGAACACTTACGATACCGGCTTGATTCAAAAAAATATGAATCAAAACGGCTTTAATTTATTAAGCCGGGTAGAGAAAAACAAAGCTCAAATTCATATTTTGAATACCTGCGCGGTCACAGCTGAAGCCACCCAAGAAGCGGTCAAAACCATTCGGCGCATTAAATCGAAGCAGCCCTTTTCAACCGTGGTCGTTACAGGTTGTTCGGCTCAGGTCGATACCGGTGCCTTTGAGAATTTGGTAGGAGCTGATTTAATAATTGCTAACTCGCATAAAGGCTTAATTCCAGATCTCATTCGAAAATTTTATAAACGCGAATTAACCGAGCGCGTGTTCAAATCAAATATTTTTAAAAAAGAAGACTTAGAAGCCGGCGGAGGGCTTGAGCAATCTCACACCCGAAGCTTTCTTAAAATTCAAGATGGCTGTAATAGCTTTTGCACTTTCTGTATTATTCCTTACGCTCGCGGAAAAAGCCGGTCGATCGGTATTTCAGATTTAGTCACGCGAATCAAAGATTTAGAAATCCAAGGCCGAAAAGAAATCGTTTTGACCGGGGTTCATATCGGGGATTACGAAGACATTCAAAACGGAAATAAAAAAACCTTAGAGGATTTAGTTGAAACCATCCTGGCCAAGACGACTATTTCTCGAATTCGGTTGTCTTCATTAGAGCCCGTGGAGCTAACAGATCGGCTATTAGATCTTTATAGCGATCCCCGAATGTGTCCTCACTTTCATATGAGCATTCAAAGCGCGAACACCGAAGTCCTTTTCCAAATGAAACGCAAATACACACAAAGTGATGTGACGAATGCGTTACATAAGATTTATAGCAAATTAAAAAATCCCTTCGTCGGTATGGATGTCATCGCCGGATTTCCCACCGAAACCAGCGATCAATTTGATGACACGTATAAAATTCTTTGCGATTTGCCATGGACCAAGATGCACGTTTTTCCGTACAGTGAACGCCAGGGGACCAGGGCTGCGGCTTTTGATCAGATTCCATTTCATGTTCGAAAAGAAAGGGCATCGACTCTTCGAAGCTTAAGCCAACACCGGTACCACGCTGAATTGCTCAAGCAAATTGGCGCTTTACAGGAAGTACTTATACTGAATGATGAGATGACTTATAACGGTGTTATTTACCGCGAAGCTTTAACTAAAAACTACTGGCCGGTGTTGGTTCCGCAGAATCAAAGTAACCGGGCAGGAACAGAGCAAAAAATAAAGATAATCAATGGGACCCAGATCGATAGTGATTACCGCTTGATGGCTGAAGGGGTATCTTTATGAAACTCAGCCCAGTGCTTCTGAGTCACAGCCAGGCTAGCCTCGGTTATCACTTCAAAAATAAAAGCTTTTTGGTTGAAGCGCTCACGCACAAAAGTTTCTGTATTCTCGAGAATAAATCCACCCCCGATAATGAAAGATTCGAATTTTTGGGAGATGCTATTTTAGGTCTCGTGATGGCTGAACAGCTCATGGATTTATTTCCTACGGAAAACGAGGGTCTACTTTCGAAAAAAAGGGCCAGCCTTATCAATCAGGAAACTCTAGCTGAAAAAGCATTAGGAATGAAGCTAGGTGATTTTTTGATCCTAGGCCCAGGAGAAAAAGCTCAGGGGTCGCATTTAAAACCTCGGATTTTAGCTTCGGCTTTCGAGGCCGTCATCGGTGCCATTTATTTGGATAGTCAGTTTGATACAATTAAAAAATGGATCAACGCTGAATTTAAAAATGACATTTCACACATTAAACCTGATATGGAATTTGAAAAGGATTATAAAACCCGATTACAAGAACTGAGCTATAAAATTAAAATTGGAACGCCAATTTATGAGCTGGTGTCGACTTCAGGTCCTTCCCACGATCCCGAATTTTTAGTGGCGCTCAAAATTGGAAATCAAGAAAAAGCTCGAGCCCTGGGAAAAAGTAAAAAAAATGCCGAGCAGAAAGCCGCCCAGATTTTTATGGATGAGCTCTCGGTACAAATAAATAACGAAAATAAAAAAATGGTTCAAAATCAGAAAGTTAAATTAGGGAAAATAAATGTCAAATCGCGAAAATTATAAAGCTGGATTTTTAGGTATTATTGGTCAGCCGAATGCAGGTAAAAGTTCACTCATGAATTATCTTATTCGGGAAAAAATTTCGATCGTCACCAGCAAACCGCAAACAACCCGCCGTCGTATCTTAGGATTACATTCAGAAACGGCTGGTCAAGTCGTCTTTATCGACGCCCCAGGGATCGTTAAATCAACTTCTGGCTTAAATAGCTTTTTGCAAAAAGAAGCTGAAGACGTTATTCGGGCTTCTGATGCGTTGATGGCGGTTTTAAGTATTAGTGAAGATTCTATCGAGCGAAATCAAGAAATTATCGACATGGTGACAAAATCGAGAAAACCTTGGTTTGCCGTGATGACGAAAACGGATTTAACGGATAAAGCCCACCGAATTAATTTGCTACGAGAATTGATTAAAAAAAATGGTAGCTCAGCTTTAGCCGTGTCCATCAAAAATACCACCGACGAAGATCGCAAGTTAATTTTGGATGAATGTATAAAGGTTTTACCAAAAGCCGAAGCGCCGCTTTACGATACCGAACTTTTCACAACCGAAAATGTAAAATCGATCGTGGAAGAAATTATTCGTGAAAAATGTTTTGAAACTTTGGAATTTGAAGTTCCCTACCAATTAGCGGTTCAAACACGAAAATTTGATGAAGATGCTAAACCATGCCCTAAGATATTTGTGGATATTATCATCGGTAAAGAAACGCACAAACCCATCGTTATTGGTAAAGGGGCAGCGAATATTAAAAAAATTGGTGCCGAAGCTCGGGAAGAAATTCAAAAAATGATGGACGTGGATAAAGTTTATCTTGAGCTTAACGTGGTGGTTAAGAATAATTGGTTTGAAAATGCAACAGCAATGAAAGAATTAAAATATGTCATCAACACAAAATAGTAACGCCGATATCGGGCTTGATGCCGGTCCAGAACAAATTCACTTCGATTTGCCAAAAGTTGCGATTATTGGTCGACCTAATGTCGGGAAATCCACATTGTTTAATATCATCACCGAAACGCGCAAAGCCGTGGTTAAGAATCAACCCGGCGTAACCCGGGATATTATTATTCACCCAGTTAACGTTTGGGGAAAGCAATTTGATCTTATCGACACCGGTGGAGTAACTGAAGCCGATGATCTTTTTTCTAAACTAATCAAAGAGCAAGTGACCGATTTTTTATTCTCGGTGGATTTTATCGTGGTCGTGATGGATGGGCGTGCCGGACTCATTCCCGAAGATCGTGACATTATAAAATTAGCGAAACAAACCGGGCATCCCATGCTGCTGGTGATTAACAAGGTGGATAGTGCTCATGAAGATGATTTAGCTAAAGCCGATTTTCATGAATTTGGGCTTGATGTGATTGCCTGTTCATTTGAGCAGCGGCGCGGAGTTGGTGACGTTTTAGGATGGATCGTGGATAAAGTTCCGGAACTTCCGCCGGAAGTAGCTGGCGAGAAATTGATGAAGATTGCCATGGTGGGAAAGCCTAACGTAGGAAAAAGTTCTTTATGTAATAATTTATTAGGTATGCACCGGATGATGGTTTCTGAAATAGCTGGGACAACCGTGGATTCGGTCGACAGTCCTCTGACGTATAATGATAAAAATTATATTCTCGTCGATACAGCAGGTCTTCGTCGTCAGTCTAAACGAGAAGACGATGTTGAAATCATTGCTGCCTTTAAATCCCAAGAGGCGATCCGCAGGTCCAACATTGTGCTGCTGGTCGTGGATGGTACTGAAGGTCCGACCGAACAAGACGCCAAGATTATGCAAGCCATCTTGGAAGATCATAAGGGCGTGATTTTAGTGGCGAATAAATCGGATTTAGGTCAAGTCCAAGTTGAAAAATACAAAGAGACTTTTAAGGCTCAAGTCGCGCGCGTGTTCCATTTTTTCACGGACGTTCCGATTGTATTCACCAGTGCTTTAAAAGATCAAGGTATGCAGGATTTATTTAACGAAATTGAAGAAGTCGCGCGCAAGATCAATACTCGAATCACTACATCTGAATTAAATGATTTCTTTTTCGAGACTATTCGTAAAACGCATGCTCCGGTTTGGGGTACGACAAATGTGAAGTTTTATTATCTCACTCAAACTTATCAAAAGCCTCCAGCCTTTATTGCGTTTGCGAATCATCCGGACGGCGTGACCAATTCTTATCGACGTTTTTTGATCAAAAACATGAAAGAGCGTTTTGATTTGTTTGGTATTCCAATACGAATTTTTTGTATGAAATCACGAGCTAAAGGCGTGAATCATAAATTTGGTTAGAGCTTAAAATATGTCAAAAAAAGCTTCTTGGGTCAGTCGTTTCTCTTTTTACCTTTTAGCCGTGGGTTCTGCCTGCGGACTCGGTAACATTTGGCGTTTTCCCTACGTCATTGGAGAAAACGGTGGCGGAGCTTTTTTATTACTTTATATTTTTTTGGCCTTCACCGTGGGATTATCTATTTTGGTGGCGGAATTAATCTTAGGCCGATCGGGTGAGTTTAGTTTATTAAAAATTACTAAGCTGGTTTCACTTCAGGCTAAAAAACCTTTCTACTGGTTCGGACGGCTTTCCATTTTAATTAATGTGGTTATCCTGGCTTACTATTCGGTTATCAGTGGTTGGGTACTTCATTATTTGACGCAATTTATTGTAGGCATTGTGAACGAAAATCGTATCGCCTACATCAGTTCCATTAACATGGAAGCTCTTAAAAATAGCGGATCCTTGCAATTCTCGCTGGCCAGTGTGCATTTACTGATTTGCGGCTTTGTTGTGGCGAAAGGCGTGATCGAGCGCTTTGAAAAAATTTTTGCACAAGCTCTGCCGATTCTGGCCGTTTTATTTATCGTCCTTATTATTCGATCCTTTTCTTTAGATTCCACCAGTGACGTCATGCGATTTTTATTTTACCCCGATTTTTCTAAACTTAATTTATCCTCACTCGGTCGCGCTCTAGGTCACGTTTTCTTTACCTTGTCTTTAGGTATGGGAATTATGGTAACCTACGGGACCTATTTCAAAAATGATGAGCATCTTCCTTCGGTGGGATTTCGAGTAACCACCATCGATACCATTGTGTCTATTATGGCCTTATTAATGGTTTTCCCCATTGCATTTCTAAGTGACAGTAATCATTATTTTACCGATCCGGGAATCCTATTTGAATCTTTGCCGCGGTTGTTTGTTAAAATCCAGTACGGCGAATTCTTTGGATTTTTGTTTTTTCTGTGTCTGTGGTTAGCGGCCGTTAATGCCAGTATTGGTTTGTTGGAAACATTGATTGCCAATTTCAGTGATAAATTTCACAAAATATCGCGGAATCAATCGACTTTTATGACAATTACCGGAGTGTTATTGCTGATGATATTCCCGGCTTTTTCCGGAACCTTATTTTCGAAATTTAAATGGTTTAACCAAAGTTTTATGGAAAATCTGGATTCACTTTTAATTAATTATCTGCTGCCAATTTCCGGCTTGGGAATAATTGTAATTTTTTTCCATTTGCTTAACGAAACGGAAAGAAAAGAAAAATTCATCGATGCCACCGGAAAGAACAGCCAAGCCATGTATCGCCACTGGATTTGGATTTTGAAATGGTTCTCACCGGTTCTAATCGGATTAGCTATTTTACTTCAATTCGTTAATTTATTTCGCTAAACCCTTTTTATATTCTTGTAAGCACCTCTCGCGCGCAAAAACATGATCCACCATCGGCTTCACATACGACGATGTTCCAAATTCAGGAACCCATTTTTTGGTGTATTCTAATTTGGAGTCAAATTTTTCCAATTGTGAAGTGGGATTGAAAATTCTAAAATACGGAGCTGCATCACAACCTGTTCCCGCCGCCCATTGCCAGTTTCCCACATTCGAAGCTAAATCATAATCGTAAAGCTTTTCTGCAAAATAGCGTTCGCCTTTTTTCCAGTGCTGCAGCAAATGTTTAGTTAAAAAAGAAGCGGTAACCATCCGAACACGATTGTGCATAAATCCTGTTTGATTGAGTTCACGCATACCTGCATCTACCAGCGGATAACCCGTTTGACCATTTTTCCAACGCTCAAAGTCCTCTTCACTTGTACGCCACTGAATTTTTTCATAATCTGGTTTAAAGCACAAACTTTCAGATTCTGGCCGTTTCCACAGGGCCTGTATAAAAAAATCGCGCCAAATGAGCTCACTCAGCCAAACGGCCGAATTTTCCCGGGCGATACTAGTTAAGTAACGAACCGAAGCAGTTCCGAATCGCAAATGAAGCCCTAAGCGTGAAGTGGCATCCATAGCGGGGAAATCTCGCTTGTCCTGATATTCTTTTAAAATAGTTTTAGATAATTTAAGTGGTGGGTAGTCAAATTTTAAATCATGAAACCCCATCTCAGGCAGAGTTGGTATGGCGGCTGTATCGAACTTAAAAATATTTTGCATATAGTCTTTGTTTGGATAGGGCTTAACGTAATAGGGGCTCAACGATTTGAGCCATTTATTCTTGTACGGGGTGTAGACGGTATAGGACTTATAACTATCAGATTGAATTTCATCTTTTTCAAAAATGACATGATCTTTAAAAGTTTTGAATTCAATTCCATTTTCAGCGCAAAATTTTTTGATTTCAAGGTCTCGTTTGATGGCTAAAGATTCGTAATCATGATTAAAGTAAATATTTTTGATTTTATACTTCTGAGTCATCCTTTGAAAAAAGTGAAGGGGCTGATCATAAACCACCATCAAATCAGAACCCAAATTTTGAAGGTCTTTTTTGATCGCTGCCAAAGTATCATAAATAAAATGAATGCGTCGATCATCGGGTGAAAGTAAATCCAAAATTGTCTTATCAAAAATAAAAACCGGCAGGACATTTTTATTTTCTTTCAGGGCGTAAAATAAAGCCGCATTATCTTGAAGTCGAAGATCTCGACGAAACCAGAAAAGAGTCACTGTTGGTAAATTCATGTTTGAGAGGATGTCATAGAATCGTCGGCTTGGGTATAGGGTAATCTTGAAAAGCCACATTCAGACCAAAGCCCATTGTCTCATATTGAAACATCTAAATTAAACCAACAAATTCAGTCGAATTTTATTTTAAAAAATGAAAACCTCAACAGAAGTCTCTTAAGATCTTAACTTGAAAAACCGAATGAATATTATAGGGGAATCCATGTCGGTCAGTCATCTTTGGGGAAATATACCTAACTGGGCATATGACTCTGTTAAATCTTTATTAGAAGCCTTAAAAGCCAGCGAGCCCGGCACCTATGAGCATTGTCTTCGTGTCGGTGAATACTCGCGTCGTTTGGCTCGTGATATGGGACTAAATGAGTTTGAACAAAAGCTGGCTGAATTTTCAGGAATGCTCCACGACATCGGAAAAATTGGTATTGATAAATCGATTTTGCTAAAACCTTCTCGGTTAGATCCTATCGAGTTAGACATTATGAAAAATCATTCCATTATGAGCGAAGCGATTGTAAAACCCTTAGCTCATCATCCCTTTTTTGCGCAAATTTTACCGGCCATACGGGGACATCACGAACGAATGGACGGCGAGGGTTACCCGGATAAAATCATGGGCGATGAAATACCGTTACTGGCTCGAATCATCTTAACGGTGGATACCTTCGATGCCATGGGAGAGAACCGAGCTTACCGCAAGGGCTTACCGGAAGAGATCATCTTTGCTGAACTCAAGCGTTGCAGTGGGACTCAATTTGATCCCCAGATTATCAAAATTTTTCTCGAGTCGCAACCGTTCTGGAAAAATGAAACCGATGCTGAGACATCTAGCTTGATCATCAAGAAAATCGCTTAAATCTATTTTTTAGCGCCGGAATCTGCAATGAATGCGAAGACGATTGCAACGTCGACGCGGGTGGCATGAACTTCCCATTTTTTTTCATTTGAAATAAAGGCCATGAATTGCAATTTTTCAATCATATTTTTAGGACCTCTTCCATTTTTAAGGAAATAAATAAAGACTCCGGGGTACTGATCTTCTTTGATTTTGCTTCCACCATCCATTGAGGTCACAACTTTTTTAATCAAGTTTTTAAAAGTCGGGAAGGCTTGCAAAGCTTCTTCTTTCACCAGTTCACCATTTCGGTCGGCGTCGAATTTGGCGTAGAGCATTTCAATGTATTGAACGATGTGCGGGTAATTATCTGCATCATCTAAATGAACGATTTGTTTTTCGTTCCGGATAAGTCCTGCCGCTAATAATAAGTTGTAACTGTATTCATAGTGCTTTGTTGCACCTAAGATCACTTTTTGATCAGTGAAACGGGGAAGAAATTCAAATCCTTTATCGAAAAGATAATAGGCCTCAAGTAAACAAAGATCATAAATTTCAGTTTTACGATTGAGCGGAAGAGCCTCAGGAGTTAAGCAATGACTGTAAATATAATCATGAGTTTTTTTCGCACGAATAGATCCACTGATCAGATGAAGCGCCAAATCGTGAAATTCAAGGAAACTCATGAAATCATCCCCGTTTGAACGGGCGACGAACAGATTTGCATCTTGGAATCGTTTACCCATGAAATCCACGATTTCCGGATTAACGAGATCTTTTTCATAAAGAATACTTTTAATTTGATCAAATGCGGTTTGCATTTCTAATAAAGTCAGCTGACTTTCTAATTGATCCATCAATTGGACCCTATAAAGTGAAGTCGCATAAGACATCGTCGTTAATCGAGCGGCTACCCGCACCAGATTAGATGTTTGCATGTCAGCGTAACTGTAGGTTTGTGGGAAAATATCTAAAATTTTCAAGAGTCCATCTTGAGCGGTCAGCGGAACCGGAGATGAAAAAGCTGCTTTCATTTCCTTTAAAATCTGAAGCTCAGTGGGATCAGATGTTTTTTGCGCTCGATCCTGAACGGCTGAGATCAATTGTGACTGAGACGGGTGGGCCTGCGTTTGGAAAATTTCTGCTCCGAGTTTATTGCCCGTTAAAAGAAGTTTCACGTAGGTGTACAAATTATTGAGCGCTTCTTGATTAAAACCCGGAAGAATTTGACCTGAAATTCGACGATCCGCATCGATTAAGATATTTGACCAAAGGGTTTTGAACATAACCTGAAGCGACGCTTCAGATAAAATTGGAATTAATTTTAAATCTGCACAGGCTGAAGAATACGTCTGTAACAAATTCTCAGTGGATAAAAAGCCCGTAACATTATATTTTAACGCATCAGTTAAGGTCGCTTTTACTTTCAAAATAAGATTCAGCGCTAAGGCCGCAAATTTTTCATTTTTAAATTCAACCGGCTTAAGATAATTTTTATATTCAAGATAATGGAAATAACCACGGCCCGATAAAGAAATTAAATTTTTAAGATCATTTGCTTTTAATGACGTACCACCGACCGAAGTGATCAATTTTTTAGAATTCACGATCAGATTGTAGTACTTATCAAATTCAGCAATGAAATTTGTATCCTTGATCAAACCGGCCTCATTAAGGCTTATTAAAAGTGGTCTCATGTACTGCAGATCGTAACGACCTTCAAAAATAGCGACAACGGCATCAATAGATTGAACGAATTCAGCCTCTTTTTGATTAAAGATCGCATAATCTGTCTTCCATCCGGCATTTTGATCCATTTGATCAATCGTCGTTAAGATCATTCCGACTTCGCGAAGAAGAGGGCTTAATTTAGTGGTTAAAAGTTTGAAGTCGTTTTTGTTCCAAGCGCTGACTTCATCCGAAGTATCGACATCAATCACAGCATTTTTGAGAATTGAAATATCTTTCATCATTTCCGGCGTGATGCTTAATTTCATGTCGAGGACTTTAAATACGATATTAAATGTTTCGGCGATTTGCTCATGCGTAACGATGCGGTCGCCTTGCATGTCTAAAACTTCATAAACTGCGGCAGCGATATCTTGAGCCATCAATCCGTATCGAGAGACTTTGTTTTCATTTGAAAATTCGTAATCCGGGGCATCAGCCTGCATGAAATAAGCGTGCCTTTGAATAAAGAAAAGGGTTGAGCTGAGCGCTTTAGACACCACCGGCCAGTCGCCATTTTTAATTAGCGCGGTCGGATCGCCTACGATATTTTTTTTCACGGCCACCGCAATCGCACGGTAGTTTTCAACCGCTTGAATGTGTTCGATCGAGGCCTCACCATAAGTCATAAATTCTTTAATTAAATCGATTCCTGAATTGATGTCATACTCGGTGGGAGTTTTACTAAAATTTAAAAAGAGCTGATCGGTAAACGTTGTCAAAGCCAAGTGAGCTTGATTAAATCGCCGCTCTTTATCGTCTTTTGATAATTTGGTGTAATCCCACTGACTGACTATAATATCCATGTGTTTATTAAGTTCTACCGCGTAAGGGGTCATTTGATCGATGAGGCGGCGCAGTTGACCCAGTTCCGCTTTGGTCAATTGATCTTTATCACCGCCCAGCACAGACACTTTAATTTTCATGATTTCATGGGCTAAAGAATCCGGTATCTGAGTGCCTTGGGTAATAATATTTTTATTTAAAAAATAAACTAATTCCTGGCGGGTGAAATAGTCCTTATTTGCGCCTTTGATACTGGCGGTGAAAGTCTGAATGGTGGTCGACAAACAATTGAGCGCGGGGGCCACCTCCGCATCACGTGCTTGAGCCTTGAAGATCCGCTTCATACTTTTTAAAGATTCATCCAGACATTCTGTTGAAGTGATTTTGACCGTGCGGTCATCTTGAACTTTTTCACCGATTTTTAATCCACATGACGTTAGCCACATGAAAGCGAAGACTACGATTATTTGAAATTTAAAATTAGAAAACATAAGTCAAAGCTCCTGTCATGCGGTCGTCGGCACTGTGCTGGCTAAGGAAAGATCTTTTACGATCCGGTAATTTTGTTTCATCGACAACTCCGATAAGATCAATGCCCAAACTTAAATTGAGCTGCGGTAATGGGGAATGACGAGCTGATAAAGAAAGAAGACTGCCGTTTTGTTGAGTGTCGTAAATCCAGTTTGCTTTAAAATAAACCGGCGAAGATCGCACTTTGAATCCTTCAAGTTCGGCGGAGAGCT
>JACMMZ010000023.1 GCA_014378775.1 Pseudobdellovibrionaceae bacterium | reverse complement strand
TAAAGTTATCGGATAAAGAATTAGCCCGATGTGAAAAATATGATTAAAATTGAGGTGCGCATGAAAAATTTATTTTTATTAAGTTTCGTTCTTTATTTGTCCGCTTGTATGAAAATTCAAAAAAAATCAGAAATGGATGCAAAACCGGAACCGGCGGTTCAGATCGAAACGGTTCTTCCCGAATCAGTTATTTTTACGTTAGATGAAGTCATGATATTAACTCAGGATGTAGTGATCGTAGCGGACGAAGTTCACTTGAAATCTAACGCCCACATTTATACTAACCAGTTTAATTTAAGTATCGAAACTACCAGTATTTACATAGATCGGGGTGTGATCATTCAATCATTTCCAGAGCCTTTGCTCATAGCGAAAATCAATGTACCTGGACTGAGTGGTGGGACGATACAAATTACGGGAAATGATATTCATGGAAATTTGCAGGTTTTTATGAATGGTCAAACAGGAGGCTCGGGCCTAGGCGGATGGGAGGAAATACCCTATATGAATTATCCCTTTTTGCAACAGTATCGAGCTCCATGTAAGCCAAACGGTGGGAAAGATTCTGGCGAATCCGGTTCATTTTTTCTTAACGTAAATCAATCCCAGGATTTTTCTATTAGTACTTCAATGAAGATCGCTCCAGGTGGTTCGGTTGGAAATATTTTGCAAGGTTCACTTATTTTCCTCCAAAATTCCGAGGACTATAAAATTAAGTTACAACCGACTTGCATGGCTAACCCCGAAGTCGCGAAGCCTGGTTCTCCGGGTCAGATTTGTCTCAAGTTGTCAGAAAATGATTTAGCTCGCTGTGAAAGTTTTTAAATTTATTTCGGCGAAAACTTGACGTGATCAGGAAATTTTTCGATTCGTTCCCAGTTGATTGTTTGGGGACGAAACTCTCCTTTCAGATACATTTCGACTTGATCACTGTAATGCTTGCTGAACGGCACGCCGGAATTTCCCGTCGGTAAAATACCTAGGCTTTCTTCGATGTTTTTAAAATCGATCAGGCGGCGGGTTGAAGCCCCGCTACTCACGTTGAATGCTCCGGTGCAAAGCTTATGGCGGTAAGCATTTGGTACCGAATAGCCGCCAGCGACCTGATAAGGCCCTAAATTGAATAAATAATTTAAGGGTTTTACCTTTCCCAACGGATGTTCAAATTCGAGTTGGTGCAGTTTTCCCCAAGACCACGATGATGTGTCGCCAAAACTTTTCTGAAAATAAATAAGTGTCTGATCAAACGATTTTTGTAAAGTCATTTCATATTGATCGTTCCACCAAGTCGATGCAGGATGATCTATCAGATAGGTTGCGAATTTCCAGTAATTTGAAGTTGAACAAAATTGTTCTTGTTCCGACTGACTTAATTTTTTTTCAAAAATAATTTTCATTATGTTATCGATCCAAATGTAATAAAAACCCTGACTTTTATTTTCAAGTGTAGCTTGGCCGTCCCATTCTAGAAGAATTTTTTTAATCTGTTCATCAGTTTTAATCGGTTGTAACATCTTATGAAAACGGTCGGCTGCTCCATAAAAATGATTGTTCAAAAACATTTTCTTTTGTGTAACAAAGTCTATTTTTGCATTCGACTCAAGTACTTGCTTTAAAGCATTAAAACGATCGCTGGGCTCCCAGTAACCACTAATTTTTGTCTCGTCGTAATTGACTGGGGGTTTCTGATTAGCGCTCAGGATATAACCTTGGGAGGGATTTTCGAGTTGCGGAATGTCTTTGTCGTCAAGCATAAGGCTTTGGTCGGACTGAGCTTGAAATTCTTTTTGGCCCACCGTATGAATTTTCCAGAATGGCTCGGATCGTTTCGGAAAATAGCCTAAAATTTTCCACGCAATCTGCCCGGATTTATCGGCCCAGCTGATATTTAAACCCGGAGCTTTGCCTTTTTTTATCGCCGCATAAAATTGATCCAGATTTTTAGCATGCGCGAGGTCATAGAAAGCTTCCAGCGTATTATTATCATCGCGGAAATAATGCCAGGCCATGATGGCGTTTTGATTACTTTTTAAAAGATGATTAATCACGGGACCAAACGGTGTATCTTGCATCACCATTTCAATCGGTGAAGCATTTTTTATCTTTATTTTCTCAACGCGTTCGGTGTAATGACTTTGATCGGGATCGAGCAACAAATCGATTTCGTCCGAGGTTGACATCGTCAAGGCCCAGGCCTTGTCTCGGTTATGACCAATCAGAGCAAATGGAATCAGCGGAACGAAGTGGCCGTACAGTTCAAAATCCGGTGATTTTAAATGAGCTTCATACCAAACGCTTGGGTTTGAATACCCAATATGAGGATCGTTGGCTAAAGTTGCAAATCCCGACGCACTCTTGGCGGGAGAAAGAACCCAGCTTTGGCTGCCTTCGAGGCTCGGGATAAAATTCTCCGGATCCAATTCTGAAAGTGATTTGAAATTAAATAAAGACGTTTTATTTAGTTTCTTATTTGCGATCGCTTCGCCCACCAGTTCATTCAATTCAGTTTGACTGATTTCAGTCGATAATTTTGTAAGGACAGCGTCATTGAAATACGCTTTTGAAAATGAAAATGACATAATTCCGCTAAAGGCCAGCACATCTTCGGCGGTAATCATTTCTGGTTTGATATCCAGCAAGACCATTTCAATTGGTTTCGGACAACTTTTAACACAGGCGTTAACCCCGGCTAACCAAGAATTAAGATCGCTGACCAGTTCAGGATTTAATTTCACTTTGTTTTTAGCATACCATTTTGTCATGTAGTGTTTGATACCGATCGAGCGAATTGTTTTATCCGTTTCAATTGTCTTGATTCCAAACCATTCCGATAGTCGTCCCGATCCAATCATTTTTTGCATCTGAATTTGAAAAAAACGATCTTGCATCACGATATAGCCAAAAGTTTTATACAGATCTGAACGATTACTTATGGATGAGATATGCGGAATTCCGAAATCATCATAGTAGACGTTGGTTGAAGCACTTAATTCAGGTAGAACAATTTGTCCTTTGTAAGTTGGCGAAAAATAAATTCGTGAAAAAAAATACAGTCCGGCAAATACTACTATTAGAAAAAAACTAAAATACTTTAATCGGCGAATGATTTTTTTCATTTAGGCCATTTCTACGAGTTCTTTAATCATTAATCGAACTCCGGTTGAAACCGAATGCGGCGTGGATAATAATTTACAGTCTCGATCGGCTATGTAGTCATTGCTGGGACAGGCTTCGTGTTGGATGTTCAGCTTTGATAACTGCGGAATCAAATCTGAAGTTTCACCTAAGGTAATAAGCGGTTTAGATTTTTTTAGAACCTGCGCGACAATGATGGATGCTAAGCCAATCGCTCCAATGGGTTTACTTTGTTGATGAAACTTCAGAATCAAAGTCTTAAGCGATTCTTGAACTTCAAAGAAAATACCATCGGCATCGTAAGAGGTCATTTTTTTAAGCTGATCCAAATCACCTTGAATAACTAAGGCGTCGAAATCTTCGGGATTAAACGTTTGATCAAAATCAAAAGCGACTGCACAAGCCTTTGATTCAGCTAACAATGTATATAAATGCGCAGAAATATTTTGCTTGTCGAGTTTTGAAGTAAGCAGAGCAATTTTTTTCATGCTCCATATTTATTAAAGATTAAGGTGCTTGTCCATATGAAAAGTTATCAACTGACATGCAGTCTTCGGCCAAGACTTTTCGGTTGCCATTATCGACGAGACCTCGAACGCAATAGGATTTTACTTTGGATAAAAACGGCAGTTGAGGCGAGACCTTAAATGTATAGTGAGTTCGGTAAGGCTTACCATCGGAAGTCGGAACGGACGCATCTAACATATCAAATTCGATCTTTTTGACATCGATCAAGCAATTGTTGATGTCCGGGCAAACTGTAGGGCTGGCGAGTTCCGACGGCAAATACATCTTCGAATTATCAATTTTTAAATTATGACATGTCACTTTGGCTTCGCGGCACCCTTGGATCGCGAAGTAAGCATAGGCTCGGTAAAGGAAAAAAGGAACTGGGGCTTCGCCTTGGGCACGGACTCCTTTTGCGACCGCTCGTGGAATATTGGCAGCCGTTTTTAAATTTTCGACGGTGCTGGCGGCAGGACCGATTATCATCTGATAGGGTTGGTTTGAAAATGAATCCGCTGAATTGACGTAGTTTTGCTTGTTGAATAAAAAATCAATCGTAAGTTGTGTTGGCGTTTCGGTAATATTGGTGACAAATAAATCTTGTTTGTAGCGTTTGTTGGCTTGGGTTTCTTCAAAGATTGAGATGGCAGTCATTATGCTGATTTCATTCTTATTAATGTCACGGTAACTCAAAGTTCCAATGCTATCGCTCATTTTATTTTGCAATTCATCTGAACTAATGACGGGCCCAAGATCTTGAGAGTCCAAGTCTTGTTTATTCATACAGGCATGCAAAAGTGTGCAGGAAATAATTAAAGCGATTAGATAACGGAGGTTATTTTTCATACTGAATCCCATCCCCATACCCAAAGAGGTAAAGGTAAAACTTTTTCGAGTACTTGTGCGGTATCATTGGCTACAAAACCTAATTCTTTAATTGAAGTCGGTCCGAAAACGAGCTTTACAAAATCAGCTTCATTTTTAAGAGTGTAAAGATCGGTTTTATGTCCGAAAATGATTTCGCCATTCTTTTTTTCAAGAATAATTTGATCGTAACCTTCGGCTAAAAACATTTTTTTTATTTTTAGCGCTAAGCGTTCAAAATTATTAATTTTAATCAAACCTAAAAATCCAATATTAGAGAAGTCACTCATCAAAGATAATCGGTTTTTTAAATTCGTACTGTGATGGGGACACATGAACGTGTAAGGCTTTTTTTCCGATTGAATTATGTAACTAAGAAGATCGAGAACATCGGGAACCGATCCGCCCCATTCATGAATATAATTTTGTAAATCAATGCCTTTACCTTCTACCGCGTAGGCCACCAGCTGGTTTTGCGGCGTCCACATGGTAAATACGTTGGCATTGGGAATATTAAGGTACTGGTGCACTTCATCAACGGTTCTTACGCTGTTTACCGTATGTTGATTATAAAGTTTTAAAATGGCGGCAGGATCGATCCGCGTGCTCTTCATGAATTTAAAATCTTTGTTCACGATTGGCGGAGTTTGAGAAATTTGAAAAGAGTGTTCAAACCCGGCTAATTCAAAGCCAAACTTGCGGTAAAACTCGTGTTGGTCTGACCACAAAATGATGAAGTCGCATTCCTGTTCATTGGCTTTTGCGATGCAGTTTTCTAGATTTTTTGTGCTTAAGCCCTGGTGTCTCGCTGAGGGGTCAGTCACCACTGAGCCAATAGCTCCGATTTTAAAAATCGCGTGGGGAGTTTTGCAAATGAATGGTCTTAACAAAGCATGAGACAAAATTTTATCGGCGGATTCGTCGGTAATGATGCTCATGTTATGAAGGTTGGCTGAGCTGACAGCGGTAGGATATTCTTTGCTAATCGGCCAAGCTACATTTAGGCGTAAATTTTTATTTAAAAAATCCACTACTTTACTCAATTCGACCGGTGCCGGTGAACGGGGAATAATATTGGAATCTTCCATTGGGCTCCTTTTTATGCGAATCCGGTCTCAGTAATCACTTAATAATACCGCAGATTTTGCATTTTTTGGTGATTGGGCTATATGAAATTGACTTAGGCCCAGAACTTTTTTACAATGCGAAGTGACCAAGCTAACCTAAGGTTTGGTGTGGAGTAACTGTGGCTGATTTAAAGCAAAAGTGGAAAGAAAATAAAGACGGCAAAGTTTTCGTCGATCAATCTTGTATTGCTTGTGATGCTTGCGTACTAACAGCTCCAAAAAACTTTGCCATGCACGAGGAAGACGGTCACGCCTTCGTGTCAAAGCAACCTGAATCTCCGGAAGAAGCCGCTTTAGTCAAAGAGGCCATCGAAGGTTGTCCCGTAGAAGCAATTGGCGACTTCGGTGACGAAACTTAGACAAAAGGCCAAACCCGTAGTTCGAAGAAAATTTTCCGAAAATTTTGCTCTTATTTTGAAGGCTTTGAAAAAACATTATCCTGACGCCCACTGCGCGCTAAATTATAAAAATCCATTCCAACTTTTAATTGCTACTATTTTATCGGCTCAGTGTACCGATGAGCGAGTCAACCAAGTTACTCCGCCGCTTTTTGAAAAGTATCCGGACGCGCAAGCGATGTCTCTAGCCGACGTAAAAGATATTGAAAAGTTAGTTCATTCGGCCGGATTTTATAAAAACAAAGCTAAAAATATCAAAGGCTGTTGCGAAATTTTAGTCAACGATCATCACAACGAAGTGCCATCAAATTTAGATGCGCTGGTGAAGCTTCCGGGGGTAGGTCGAAAGACTGCCAACGTGGTTTTAGGAAATGCGTTTGGTATTTCAAGCGGGGTAGTGGTCGATACTCACGTGACTCGGCTGTCGAAAAGATTAGGGTGGGTCAAAATCGACGATGCCGTTAAAATTGAACAAATATTGAATAAACTCAGCCCCCAATCAGAATGGATTATGCTGCCGCATTATTTAATTTCACATGGCCGTGCGCTGTGCAAAGCAAGATCGCCTCAGTGCAAAGACTGTTTCTTATTGAGTAGTTGTCCCCAAAGATTTTTGTGAGTATGCTTTTTCTATCAGGCGGAGAATCAAATGCTACAAGCTTACTTTGAAAGTATCAAATACGTGGGTCATCTTCTACCGATTTCTCTGCTGCGGATATTTGTTGGATATTTTTATTTACAACAAGCACTGGCCGATTGGAAAATGCGTATTTTATCAAATTCCAACGTCAGTGATTTAATTATCGATGCGCTCTCGAGCGACAAAATGCCTTATTGGTATCGCATTTTTTTAAGCGAACACGTTATACCTCATTGGAACGTTTACGCTTTCATTTTAGTCGGACTTCAATTAGCGGTGGGTTTATCTTATCTAATTGGATACGTGGTTCGCCCCGCTTCGATCATTGGGTTATTTTTGTGTTTGAATTACATCGCAATCGGAAGTTCGCAGCAGGAATTATTTTTTAGAATGATGATTGCCTGCCAAGTGACTTTTATGTGGGTGGGCGCTGGTCGATGCTTGGGGTTAGATTACTTTTTTTATAAACGCTATCGCGGCATTTGGTGGTAATAAGTGCGACAATTTATTTTATACATGACTGGTATTTTTTCGATTCTTTTTCTTTTGTATGTTTACCGTGAAGACAGTCAGCAGCTCAATGATCAAAGCAGTATAAAAATTTACGCTTCGGGATCGTTCATATCCAGTTGGGGACCGGGCCCAGAGCTTAAAACGCTATTTGAAAAGCAAACTGGGCTAAAAGTTTCGTTTATCGAAATGTCAGATCCAGGTATAACGTTACAAAAAGTTTCATTCTCTGCCGAAGACGCCACCGGTGACATCGTATTGGGGCTGGATCAGTTTGATATTGCTCGATTTACAGAAAAAGTCAGATGGAAAGATATTTCGCATTTGAACACCATTTCGCAAAGCATTTTCATTAGTTCTGGATTAAATTTAAATGAACTTAAAAATTCAGATCAATTTATGAAATTTATTCCCTATGACTGGTCGGCAATTTCTTTTGTTAAACGTAGTGATTCCAATTACCAAATCAATTCTTTGCCTGATTTGCTACAACCGAATTTAAAATCAAAAATTGCTTTTGAAGATCCCCGCACCAGTAGTCCTGGGTTGCAATTTTTGCTGTGGGTCGCTAGCACTCAGAATGAAGATCAAGCTATTCAGTTCTTAAAAGACCTCAATGCCCATGCTCATAGTTTTTCTCCTAGTTGGTCGACCGCCTACGGATTATTCAAAAATAAAAATGCCGATGTGGTTTTATCCTACATCACTTCTCCCATTTATCATTTGGTCGAAGAAAATGATTCGAATTATCAAGCTCTGGAATTTTCTGAGGGACTGCCGGTTCAAGTCGAATTCATGGGATTACTGGCAAGTTGTAAAAACTGTGAAGCGGCCCAAAAATTTATTTCGTTTGTTCAATCCAAAGACGGGCAGCGAATTATTATGAATAAGAATTACATGCTTCCGATGGATAAACAAATCACCGAAGGAACAGCCTTTGATACGCTACGCGTGTTTAAATTATTAGATTTTAAAGTTTATTCCAAAGAAGAGATTAACAAATGGCTACGCATTTGGTCTGATATTAGAAAAAATGATGGGTAAAATTAACGGGAAGCTTTTAACATCTCTGTTGCTAATCTTTTTTCTCAGTCCTGTAGTCATTATTCTTTATTATTTTAAAATCAACTTGGATTTCCCAATCGATGATTTTATTTTGGCATTTAAAAATTCTTTGATCCAATCGTTAGCCACCGCGGGTATCTGTCTTTTGGGCTCTGTTTTACTGGTTCCCGGATTATCACGGGTGAAAAATAAATGGTTTGCGTCGATGATGGCCGCGTCGCTGTTGCCATCTTTACTGCCTTCGATTTTTACCATTCTGATTATTTTTTCTTATTTTAAAACTTTCCCCTTTGGCCACACCGGAATCATTCTTATTTTTACCATGACCTACTTCGGATTTAGTACGGTGGCATTGTACCGCGCGTATCAAGCTCTGGTGAATCGCTACGCAGGGGTGATTGATATTTATAATGTGTCATGGTGGGATCGCTATTTGAAAATTTATCTTCCTTTGCTCAAACAAGATCTGGTTAATATTTTTCTAATTATTATGCTGGGGTGCTTCTCGAGCTTGTCTGTGCCTTTATTAGCCGGCGGCGGTCGAGGGGCCAATGTCGAGCTTCTGATTTACGAATCAATTTATATCAATGGCCAGTGGGCTACAGCATCGCTGGTAGCGATTATTCAAATATTTCTTATGCTCGGCTTGGGCTTTTACCTTAACCAAAATAGAATTTCAGTCTCTGCGCGGACACCCTCGATCATTTATGATTTTAAAAAAATGAACTTCAGTTTTATTATATTTTTTATTTATACGGCTACTTACATCGTCGGCTATTTTTTTCAAGTCGTTCAGTCATTTTTCAAGGTCGACCTGAAGCAGCTTTACTGGGCGGAATTCTCTCAGGCTTTGACTCATTCATTTCTGTTAAGTTTATTTTCTATCAGTATTTTTCTGGCCTTATCGACAGCGATCATTTACCTCCATTACACGAGGACTCGAAGTCAGTTCCTGATGTACTTTCTACTTCCATCATCAACCGTCGTGGGTTTTTCACTTTATCTCTTTTTTCCCGAAAAATCTTCTTTGGTTCGGGAACTTATTAAAGTGAGCCTTGGATTGAATTTGATTTATTTTTTGGCTCTGTATAAAAGCTACATTCAGCCACAATTTTCAAGTATCCAGTCGCAAATGGATGTATGTCGTATTTATGGACTCAACTTCTCAACCGCTTTACGTCAAGTGATCAGCCCCCAATTGAAATCATCTTTAGTTATTTCTATGCAGATTTTATTTTTATTTTCTTTTTGTGAATTCGCTTTAATCAAAGCTGCAGGATCCCAAATTTTATTTTCCGGTGTCTTTATGGAAAGATTAATTTCCACTTATCGTTTAGAGCAAGGATTCATTTATAGTTTTATTATTTTATGTGCTGTTTTTTTATTTTTTCGAATCACGAGGTTTTTTATTCATGAGTCTTATTAAAGATTTAAATTTTAGCTTGGATGGTTTTCAGATTGATATTCCTCATCTGGAACTGAGTGATGAAGGTGTAACTGCGGTCACCGGCCATTCCGGATCCGGTAAAACCACGTTTTTTAAAATTTTATTAGGACTTTATCAGCCCCAAAACTGGAGCTGGAAATTGCATGACCGTGAAATGTCTCAATTAAAAATTGACGAACGAGATTTAGGTGTGGTGTTTCAAAATTATGAATTGTTTCCGCACTTAACGGCTGAAGAAAATATAAAACTAATTATGCGATCGCGAGGAAATTTCAATTCCCAATCACAGGAAATGTTGGAGCATTTTAAACACGCCCTCAAGTTAGAGAAGTGTTGGAATACAAAATCAAAAAAATTATCTGGCGGCGAACAGCAAAGAGTAGCACTGCTAAGAGCCGTACTGAGCAAGCCTCAGCTGATTTTATTGGATGAACCTTTTTCGGCCTTAGATCATGAAGTCAAACAAGAAGCCTATGGGATAGTCCAGCGAGTCTTGAATGAAATTAGAGTCCCTGCGTTAATTATTACGCATAACATTGAAGAGGCAAAACGATTTACTAGCCGTATAATTGAGTTCAAAAACGGTAAAATCGTCTAGACGTTTGTAGCGAAATTAGACTCTGTAAATACTTCAATCATTTAATAATTGTTTTACTCTCAGCCAAACATTGATACTAGATGGCTCATGCACAAAATTTTAGTGTTCGTTTTTCTCGTCGTCAGTTGCGCCAATCATCGAGATGAGAATGGTTTAAAATCATCGCCGATACGAATTTTATCTGAAGATGAAAAACAACGATTAATTTCTCCCACTATTTATTATATTCCAAAATATACAAATGCTGATCATGTGAATTGTTCCGAAAATGAAAAAATGGATCTGATCGATTCAGATAATAATCTAATTGTAAGTTCATGTCGGCGAATTTATAAATCTTGCCAGATGCAGGGAAGTTGCCAAGTCGAAATTTCTGACGGAACAACAATTTTATTAAATGTTGATCGTCGCAATGAAGACGGCATCAGAACATTTGACCAAGTTAACAGTACCAAATGTCTTTACGGCCGCGGAGCGGCCACCGATCGTAATACCAAATACAAACAAATGTGTATGGATCCCTATTTCTCAGTCGCAGCCGATCTTTCAATTTACCATTTAGGTGATGTGATTTTTATTCCGCTGCTTCAAGGTGTGGTTTTACCAAACGGTGAAATTCATAATGGGTTTGTCATTGTGCGAGATTCAGGCGGAGCGATTAAAGGCTACGGTCGGCTTGATTTCTTTACCGGATTTGCAGGTCTTTGGAAAAGTAATCCGTTCTATAAATTAGGTCTGGGTGGGGACAATATTTTTCCTGAATATTACCTGATTCGTGGGCCCGAAGCTCAGCGCGTGCGCCTGTCGCGCGGCTTTCCTTACTTGAAACCTTCTTTTTACAACGTAGCTCAGATTAAATAAAAAAAGAGGAGTTTAAAACTCCTCTTTTTTTATCTTATATTATTTACTTATTAGTTGCGCTGAGGTCCGCGTCCGCCGCGAGAATTTGGCTTCGGCGATCCAACTTCTAAACCTTGAGTTGTGCTCGGAAAAGACCAATCGTTATT
>JACMMZ010000187.1 GCA_014378775.1 Pseudobdellovibrionaceae bacterium | reverse complement strand
TGATACAAGGTCACGGTTTCAATTTTATCTTCAGCCGAAATATTTTTGAAAAAAGATAATGATAATCCCACGTCCCACAAGGCCCAGAACATCCCGGAAACAAAGTTCAGTAAATACATAGCTTGTAGAGTTTCACAGTACGGCCATAGTAGCGGAAGCGGGGCGGCGATCAATCCTCCGATCACCATCAATTTAATCGGGGTAAGCTTTTTGGCGTAAAGACTTAAAACATACGTGCTGGTGATTTTCCCGATAAAAAGACAAACGGTCACCACCATAAAATCAAAATAATTTAGATTTCTAGATGTCAGTAAGTATCCGGTCACATAAGGTGAGGATAAAAATAAAGAGGCGTTAAATAATCCGTAAGTACTAAAAAAAGATCGGTTCTGGTTAAAGATGTGTTTTACTTTGTTGAAAGAAAAAGACATGACTGAATTTGAAGGAACGTGTTTTTTAAAGGAATAGTATTTAAAAAGTTGTCCTACAAAAGCCGCTGAAAATAAAAGGCCAAATAAATGGGTCGGGGTAAGGTTCAAAAACTTCCATTGAAATAAAGCTCCGCCTAAAACCAATCCGATGATGATTCCAATCTGAGTCAACCTGGTTCGCAGAGCAAAATATTCATGACCTTCGCTGTCGGTGATCAATTCAGAAATCCAAATATTCCAAACCGGCTGGGATGAAAAAAATCCGTACCAATAAACTGAATAAAGAATCATTAAAGATCCAAAGACTAAGACCGATTGACTCACATCTGTGAGCGAAAATAAAATAAGACCGACCAAAGATAAAGTTTGCAGCAAAGTGTTGCGCTGAACTTGTTGTGAAATTGATCGATGGCGCATGTAAAAATTAAACAACAAATTGGCGCCGACGGCTAAAATCAGAGGTAACGATAACAGCATTCCTGATTGAATGGTGGACATGCCTTTTTCAATCGAGAAAGCCGCGAAAAAGCTTTCGGCAATTCCTACGACGAAACTGGATAAAAAAGCTTCAAAATAACTGTACTTTAATTTGGATTTCAGAGCACGGTAATCAGATTTTAGCTGCGAAAGAATTAGCGTCATGCCTGATCAGTATAACATTGAGATTCCGGCATATCGTAGGCTAGGCTTAAAACCCCGGACCATGGTCTAAAGGAAAATGTTGGAAATTTGACAAAACCAGCCTAAAATAAAATCAGAGGTCATTATGAAAACATTCGTTTTAGTTTTAACTACCCTAATCTCGATTTTATCGTTTGCTGAAGAAGCAGAAAAACTACAGCCCTGCATGGAGATTAAAAAAGCCTGCGAATCAGCCGGTTTTAAAAAAGGAAAACTAAAAGAAGGTAAAACTTCAGTTAAAGACTGCATGTTTAAAATAACCAACGGAGAAATTGTTTCCGGAGTTACGGTTGGTGCGGATACGATTAATGGCTGTAAAGAAAAACATGAAAAGTAAACTTTTCGTTGTGACCGGCGGTTCAAACGGTTTCGGTCGTGCCGTGGTTCAAAAGTTATTAGAAAAAAATCATTTTGTTATCTCATTATCTCGTTCATTAATTTTAAAAAAAGAAGTTGAGATGTATCAATCCACTTTTTTTCAATTCAAAGTCGATTTTTCAAAACCATTTTCCAGTGCTACGCAAAGGTTTTTAATCAGAACATTTTCAAAGATAAATTTAAAAAAAATCGATCAAGTTTGTTTGATTAACAATGCTGCCGTCATTCATCCAGTGGACCGGATTGAAAATTTATTTGAGAAAGAAATTCAAAAACATATCCAAGTCAATTTGGCTGCACCAATAGCAATGACGCAAGTCTTTTTAAAAGCGACATCGTTATTTAAGGGCCCAAAAATCGTGGTGCAATTAACTTCCGGAGCGGCCTTAAGAGCGGTTGAGGGATGGGCTTTGTACTGCGCCAGTAAGGCCGGTTTGAATATGTTCAATCAAGTCTTAACCTTACAAAATAGCCCGGATCAAAATTTTAAAGCCATTTTATACAGCCCTGGGATTATGGATACTTCCATGCAAAAAAATATACGATCCGTTAAAAAATCTCAGTTTCCGCTGATCGAAGATTTTAAACGTTTTAAAAAAGAAGATCAGTTGAAAGCACCGGAAGTGGTGGCTGATGATCTTATTCGTATTTTATCTGATTTTTCAAAGCTTGAATCCGGCCAAACTTACCGCATAGGTTAGATTATTTAAATAATCGATTAAATTTTCGATGCAATTCTTTGTCTTGATATTCATCAACTGGGGTTGCGAGATCCTGTTCGGAATAACCGGAGCGCACCGATAAAATAGAAATGATTTTCTCCACGATAACAAAATCAACCCGCCAGGTTCGATAACTGAGTTCAAAGATTTCATTTATTTTTTTGACACGTTTTTTATCGCTGTTCACGGGATCAAATTGAAGCTGACGAGAAATAAATGGCTTTAATTCTTTTTGACCGTGTAAGCCGAGAAAATCAAATTGCTCTTCGGCATAAGGTGAAATTCTGATTTCAAATTTTTCGGTTTTCACCGCGTCTAACCACCCGATGGCACTATCCTCTAAACGGTCACTCTCACTGTGATAAGGCTTTATATCTAAGATCGGTGTTCCGTCTAATATATCATTCGGGCCTACCTGAATGTTCAAGCCATCAATACTTATTAATTCAACCACGGTCATCCCAATCGGATTGGGACGATACGGTGCACGCGTGGCAAAAACCCCAATTTTATCTTTTGACCTGGGAGTTTGAACCAGCGGCTTCCAGTTTGGATTGTGATGAAAATGATAGATGATCCAAATGTGCGAGCACTGTTTTAAGTTTTGTAAAGCTTGTTCAAAATTTTGCTTCGGTAGAAGTCTAATTTCACCGGGATCAGACATTTCATCGGGCTGCCTGGCAGCTTGATACGGTTCGATTTGTTTAGATTTAAAGTATCCGATCGGATGAAAGATAACCGGATTAGACGAGATGTTGGAGTTCATTGTATTGCTTTCTCCATTCATAACCAGCAATCGCCGCCGCCACTGCCGCATTTAAAGAATTTTTTACTCCGAAGGTGGGAATTTTACGAATTTCGTCAGCCATTTCCAGTTGATCTTGGTCCAATCCAAACCGTTCATTTCCAATAATGAAAGCGGTGGGGTGCGTGAAAATAAAATCAGTGGCAATATCCACCGCTTTAACGGAAGTCTCTAAAGCAATAATTCTAAAATTTTTATTTTTTAATTCTAAAATACATTCATTAAAAGTGATGGCCTGCCAATCCATAACTAAAGTTGCACCAAGCGCGGCTTTATCCACCTGCGGCTGAATCGGAGTTGGCGTGTAGCCCGTGAGCCAAATTTTTTGAGCCCCAATGGTATCAGCCGTTCTAAAAATAGATCCGACGTTGAAGGCTGAGCGCATATTATCGATGATAAAATGAAGCGGCACCCGTTTGGTGACCAGATGATCCCGATCGGTCGAAGAAACTAAAAAATCACCATCGGTCATAGATTTTTTAAGATAACGTTCAAACGGAACGGCGATAGTGGTGAAATGTTTTAACGTCATATCAATAGTTAAAGAATTTTTATAGCGCGAAAGTTTAACTAAAATCGGATCATCAGATTTTTCTAAAGTCGCGATCAAATTGATGAGCTCTTCTAAAAGTTGGCCATCAAAACCACGGTCAGTGGAATCTTGCTCTAAGCCCGTAAACAGATTGTGAATTTCTTCTAAGTTTTTCTTAAAATCACCCGACATCTATTTTACTTTACTTCCCGTTTTCGCACCTTCGTCAGCCGATAGGATGAACAAGTCAGATCCGCCGTCTCCGGCGGCTAAGACCATGCCTTCGCTGATACCAAATTTCATTTTGCGTGGTTTAAGATTGGCGCAAATCAAAACTTTGCGGCCCAGAATCTTTTCTGCCGAATAAGCAGTTTTAATTCCGGCGATGATTTGTTTGGTGACACCGTTTCCGATATCAACTTTAAGTCTTAATAATTTATCGGCTTCTTTGATTTCTTCCGCTTCGATAATATGTCCAATGCGAAGATCAATTTTTTCAAAATCAGCGAATTCAATTTCGGATGGAGTAGCGGTTTTGATTGCCGGCTTTTGAACGACAGGCGCGGAGGCTTCAAAGATTTTTTTTTGTTCATCAATCATCGCTTGAATATTGACCGGATCTATCCGACTGGCCAAATGGATGTAATCATTTATTTTTTGATTTTCAATCAGCTTGGCCGCGTCTGCCCATTGATATTCGGCTTCGTTAAATAATTGACTTACGTTTGAAGCAAGCTTTGGCATAATCGGTTTTAAAAAAATCGTCAGTATTCGAAAAGCGTTAATGGTGGTGGTTAAAACTTTTTGCGTTTCTTCGGGGTTCACGGCGGCGGTTTTCCACGGCGCTTTTTCATCAAAATATTTATTAGTGGATTCGGCTAATTCGCGGATCAAAGTGGTCGCTTTGACGTATTCACGCTGATCGTAATATTCGGCAATCTTTGATGAGGCTAATTTTAAATTTTCTAAAAGCTTGATTCCGTCAGCATCACAAATTGACGCCTGACTTTGAAATTGTTTGTTGAGCATCTGTGCGCCCCGCGAAGCCAGGTTCACGATTTTTCCCACCAGATCTGAATTAATTCGGTTGGTGAAATCATTAAAATTCAAATCTAGATCATCCACGGTAGCATTGAGTTTAGTCGCATAATAATAACGAAGATATTCGGGATTGAGGTGTTTAGTGTAAATACTGGCCGATATAAATGTGCCTTTTGATTTACTCATCTTTTCGCCGTTTACCATCACGTGACCATGAACGTGAACTTTATCTGGTGATTTAAATCCAGCACTTTTCAAAAAAGCCGGCCAGAACACCGTGTGAAAACGAACAATGTCTTTTCCAACAAAATGATAAATTTCAGCTTTCGAGTCAGGCGCCCAGTATTCATCTCGGTTTCGATTTTGTTTTTTTAAAAATTGCTCGGTGGTTGAAATGTATCCCATCGGCGCATCGACCCAAACGTAGAAATATTTTTGATCTTCACCGGGAATTTCGAAACCAAAATAGGGAGCCCCACGCGAGATATCTAAATCACGCAGATCTTCATCAAACCACTCCATAGCTTTTTTCGAAATGTCAGAAGATGTATGCTTCGGGACCCATTCTTGAAGATACGATTTAAAATGATTTAATTTAAAAAAAATATTTTGCCCTGTTTTAAGAACCGGTTTGGTCCCACAGATTGAACAACCCGGATTTTTGAGTTCAGTGGGCTCGTACGTAGCACCGCACACATCGCAAGAATCTCCGTACTGATCGGGACTGGCACATTTCGGACAGCCACCTTTGACGAAGCGGTCCGGTAAAAACATTTTATCATTTTCACAGTACAACTGATCCACCGGCTTTTTATGAATGTGTCCGGCTTCTTTCATACGCGCGTAAAATAATTCACATAGATTTTTATTCTCTAATGAATGAGTCGATCCATAATGATCAAAGTTGATATTAAAATTTTTGAAATCTTGGGTGTGATCTTGGTGCCATTTGGCGATGTAATCTTCGGGCGTCAGTCCGGCCTTTTGCGCCCCGATCATGATCGGAGTCCCGTGAGTGTCATCAGCACAAATAAAAATACAATCATGGCCGTACATTTTTTGAAAGCGCGCGTAAATATCGGCTTCGATGTGTTCTAACATATGACCCAAATGAATCGGGCCGTTGGCATAAGGTAAGGCGCACGTAATGAGAATTTTTCTTTTAGTCATCATGAATTAGACCTCGATTTGAATAGTATCTAAAAGATCCGGATCAGATA
>JACMMZ010000186.1 GCA_014378775.1 Pseudobdellovibrionaceae bacterium | reverse complement strand
TTTAGCATCCAGTGACGCTACAATGGCTAATGCAATAAGAGGTGACAAGAAGAGCGAGAAGAGAAACCAGCCACCGCCGCTTCGGCCCTTTTTATCAGCCCAGATACCTGCGGTAAAACCGGAAAATTTCAGGATAGTTGTCGTGTTTGATCAACACGCTTGTTGAAGTTTTTCTTTTGTATTCGACTTTTCTTTTTCTTTCAAGGGATTTAATTTGACAGCTGTCACAGCATCCCAATTTCTTGTTTTTCCTGACCATCTATTTGGATTTTTTAGTTGTGCCGATTTATAAATTTCGTTTCTATTTTTTAAAATTTCTATGTCATCGCCTTTATGTTTTGATTCTGGCGTTACAAAATTTATTCCGCTGTGTAAGTGCTCTGTGTTGTACCAGTTAACAAATTTTTGCATCCAAACTATCGCAGCTTCAATATCTTCAAATGGCTTCGATGGATACATTGGACAGTACTTTAGCGTCTTAAACATCGACTCGGAAAATGGACTATCATTGCTGACACTAGGTCTGCTGAACGACGGCATAATGCCAAGACTTTGCATCGTCGCTAGCATAGTGGCACCTTTCATAGGACCACCATTGTCAGAGTGAACTACGATTTGATTTTTACTAATTTTTTCATTTTTACAAATGTCAGTTAGTAATATCGCAGACAGCTCAGCCTCTTGAGTTTCATGTATACTCCAGCCAACTATTTTTCTAGAAAATAAATCTAAAAATAAATACAAGTAATAAAAGTGACCTCGCATTGAACTTTGCAGATAAGTTATATCCCAACTGTAAATTTGGTTCGGCTTTGTCGCTTCATAAGCCTTCGGCCTTTCAACGATTCGGGGCTTCGACAACCCGCGATGTGCTGTTAATTTTTCAGCTTTTAATACGCGGTAAAAAGTTGATTCACTTACAATGTAAATCCCGTCATCTGCTAATCGTGGAACGATCTGGTGGGGACTTAAATTTACATATATTTCACTTACTGAAGTTTTAATAATCAATGCCCTTTCTTCGTCAGTTATTTTATTGGATGGAACAGTTAGCGGCCCGTGGCGCTGATCTGTTGAATTTAATTTCCAACGCTGAATAGTGCGCACCTCAAGATCAAACGCTTCACACGCACGAAATACACGGCAACCAGCAGCCACAGCTTCCGCAATTAATTCTAAAATATTTTTTCTATCTTCAAATGAAGTTAAAGATCCTCGCCCTCGTTCGGCGAGGGCCACAATAAATTGGCTTTTTTTTGGAGTATTAGTAACGCTGATACTTCAGCAAGTGCTGCATCTTTTTTGCGTAAATTTTTCTTTAAATCTTTGATTTCAATATCGCGGTCATCTTTTTTATTTGGATTAATTTTAGGCTGATTCATTGAAGATAAAAAGCTTGAACGCCATTCTGTTAGCTGATTTGAATGTAATCCATTTTTTCGAAGATAAATTCCAAGATCTTCTTCGTTCAAAGAAAATGTTTCCGAAATTATTTGTAAAATCTTTTCAGCAGAATACTTTGATTTATCTTTTTTGTTTTTCATTCCTAAAGCATTAGCACACTCTGACTGCCAACGACTAACAGAACTCAATGCTACATTGTTTTCGTTACAAAACTGCGCAATCGTTTTGTTGCCTCTAGAAATTAGTTTCTTGACGATAGCTTCTTTAAACTCTTTACCAAAACGGCTATTTGTTCGCATGCGTTATCCAATTTCGCACCCCATATGATTAATTAACTGACACGACAACTTCCCTGAAACAGGGGGATCCTGGTTGTCGACGATTCGCCAGATAATCAGTTTCTGATGGATATTCAAATGCCACGTGTTGATGGCCTTCGGGCGACTAGGCATTTGAGACTAAGCGTGATGACAGATGATAACAACACTAGGGCTATTTCTAGCAATAACAGTGTGTTACGACGAAACCGTCTACCGCTCCAAACTTATAATATTTGAACCGCAGAATTAAAAGCACCCTCAATAATGTTGTTCTTCTTCTTCTTCTTCTAGTTTTCTCTGCGTTGCCTCTGAAGTCTTGCGAACGCTGAATGAATATTTTGTATATCGCTTGGTTAAGCTCGACGCGGGGAAACTCTAGTTACAAGTGATCTAAATTTTTAGGGTAGCCTCAGCTAGGCCGAATTACGGGATTTGATTGCTTTAATTTTGACTGAAATTATTATTAGACGCAGCTTGTACTTTTTCGTAAGGTGATCGCTTCAGAGGAGTAGTTAATTATGAAGAATGAAACTTTAGTCAGCCAACATTCATGAAAGTTTTTCACTCCTTTTACGAGCGGTTTTTTGACCTTAAAGAAAATCGGTTTTCTAATTTGCAGGGAATTCGTGCTTTTGCAATTTTCATGGTTTTCAACGTTCATCTATTTGGAATTTACGCTGATAAAAACTTTTTCCTTAATAATTCATGGCTTATTAATTTTTGCAAAGTCTTGCAATCGGGTCACACCGGTGTCGATTTATTTTTTGTATTAAGCGGATTTCTTATTTTTCGATCTTTAGGGAAAGCTAAAAGCGTCGCGCAGTTTATGTTAAAGCGTTACCATCGCTTGTGGCCCGTGGTTTGCTTTACCGGGTTGTTATTGTTACGAAATATGAATTATTCGTTCACAACGATGTTCGATAATTTTTCCTTATTAATGCTTTGGAGCAAAGCTCCGGTCAATTACGTCAATTGGACATTAACTTATGAAATTTATTTTTATTTTTTTATTTCTATTTGGCATTTTTATTTCAGTAAAATAAAGATCTTTCAAAATTACGGAATATTCTTATATGGAGCCTTGTTAATTTTTATATTTGCCATAACACCAGGTCATTTTATTCAAGAGCCCTACCGATTTCTGGGTTTTTTCTGGGGTATTTTGTTAGCGAAATTATTTGATCAAGGTTATTTGAGTAATCGCATAGTTTCCCGTTTTTCAAAAATAAGTTTGTATGTAAGTTTACTCGGAATTCTAAGTTTACTTATTTGGCACGGTGTTTATAATGAGGCTTCGCAATTGCCACCCGTAATTAATACGTACTTATTTTACACGTTAGTTCAGTTTCTATATTTTTTGCTGCTGACTTGCCTGCTGAAAGTGGACTGTTCATTGACGCCATTTCTTTCAAGTCGTTTTATGCAATTTCTAGGTAACATTAGTTTTTCGTTTTATGTTGTTCATGGAATCTGGGGAATTGGCACAGCCCGAAAGATCACTGATGATTTGCCAGATACTATTTGGAAACTTATCAGCACATGGACGCTAGGGATGGCGATTTCTATTTTATTTGCGACCATTTTATTTTTGTGGCTGGAAAAGCCCTATTTTACGGGACGATCTTATTTTAGTTGGTTTAAATAAAATAAGCTGGCCGAGCGTTAAAACGCTGCAATTACCCCAATTTTTTATTTAATCTACGGCAGATAGTTTAAAACATTGCCGAGCAGCGCATAGCTTTGCTTTGGTTTTTATTTGTTAGCTTCAAAGCACCATCACGAACTTGCGGGTCCGCATCTTGTGCGTACCTTTTGGATTCTTCCGCAAGCGAATTCGGATAGATTAACTTTAATATTTTAAGGCAAAGTTCTGGAGCCCACATTGATCCGTGGCCAACCGCGCGAAAAAGTTCGCGCGTGTATTCGGGGCTTCGAAAACGTTCGTGACCCAATCCGGAAGTCACC
>JACMMZ010000185.1 GCA_014378775.1 Pseudobdellovibrionaceae bacterium | reverse complement strand
GCGGCTTTGATTGTGGCGAGATTACAAATTCGCGGCTGGTTTTCAAATCGAAATTATCCCAAGCGTGATCTGTCATTATGTTTGAGCTTTTTTGTGGTGGCCGCCGGATTTTCATATGCCGATATATCCCGTTTGTTCTGTCATCCGAGCAATCACGTGATTCAAGGTCACGCTATTTGGCACCTCTTATGTGCCGTGGGGACTTGGTTCAGCTACCTGGTCTTTTCAAAACAAAATCAGAGTTCTGTTGAAGAACTCTGATTGGATTCATTTTTTTTCAATTTACTTAATTAAAGTAGAGATAGCGCATTGCAAACCGTTAACTGACTGAATATTAAAATCCGCAAAAAAACCTCCCTGCGGAGCAATTTCATTCCAAGTCGCACCTAATTGAGTTTTCGCCGGAACCTGCCCGTGTGGAATCGTTACAACTGCAGTCACAGGTCCTTGCGCCGTCATTACTAAATTAGATGCAATAGCTTGACTCCATTGACCGGGCTGCAATGTTTGTAAAGTGTAAGTTCCGGCCGGTAAATAACAGCCACCGTAAATTTGTGTAACAGGTTGATTAACTTGTAAAGTTCCGTGCACAGCTACAGGACCCGAGTAAGAAACGATTGGGCTGTACCCTTGGTTGTATCCCACTTGTCCGATGAAATTAAGATCTACCGTCATGCCGTAAGTAATATCCGTTGAAATCGAGTGATAAAAAGTTTGTCCACCGGGTAAAGCCGCACCATAACCATTATTGTAAACGTTGTTATTATGATTTGCATCTGATCCACTTTTACCGCAACTCATGACAAACAATGATAATCCGATGATCCCAATGAATTTTGAAACTGCGCTCAGGGTTAATTTTGTTGTTTTCATATTCTCATCCTTTTTAAATTCTTAATATCGTTATTAATTAATGTTAAATGCACTTTTTACGCTAAGGCCTTCAAAAGTTCCGAGTAATTTGTATCCCGCTTCAGCGCCAGGAAACAAATCACATTTCGTTTGAATCACGTTTGAACGGCAATCGTAAGGCCCCATGTGAGTAAACCAACAAGACCGGTACGGAGAATGCGGAGCTGAAGTCACGGTGAAATTCTTGTAGTAAATATATCCTTTATATGACTGAGCTAAAATCGGTTCACCGTCGTTACCGCCACCAGAACTTCCGGTCGGAACTAAAGTGATGGTGATGGCTCCGTACTGATCTTCGAAAAATCCAGAAAAATTCAGGCTGTTATTCTTTTTGAACCAGTAGTTGTATTCCGATTCTAATGTTCCGTTGTCGTACATACCTTTAAAAGATTGGTTCGATCCCACTCCGGCTTTAAATTCACCATTATATTGTTGTCCGTTATCACTGTAACCAATTGAAACTGCGCCACCGTAGCGTCCGCCTTGGACTTGCGCTAAGTTAACGTTGATCTTAAAGTTCGATGGATTATTTAAAGGATGAGTCGCCACGTATTCATTCATGACCGCCATGCTGACCGGTGTGAAAGCTACCGTACTTCCCGTCGAATAAACCGGAGTTGTACCGCCTGAACCGCTGCCATTTGGGGGATCGATGATAACCGCGGGAACCACGGGTCCGCCGTTGGCGACCACATTGGGCCCAGCCGATTGAGATGTGGATTTAGCACAACCAAAAGCCATTAAAACCGAAGCTAAAATGATGACGACCTGTTTAAATGTTCTCATATATCCTCCAAAAAATTCGTTGTTCTTATACAACTGGATAGATGCGAAGCCCGTGCCGAGATTTATTTTTTGAGCTAAGTTATTGATGTGGTTTGATTTTCATAAAATGCATCTCATAAAAAGACACTTTGCCAGATGAATCCACGCGCTATTCGACGAAATATGTTAACAGCTGTCATAAATATAACATCTTAAACACTGTCTCAAATTGGGATCGAAAGAAAACTTTAGTAGCCGCAGCTTTTCACGTCACCCGTGACCGAGCAAAGATTTTTTGCGCTGCCAATTTCGGTTTGATCGGTCCATTTTCCCTCGGCATTACAGCGGGTCCGAAGGCATTTGTTTTGTTTCATGATAAATTGACACTGATCCAGTTGGCCGTAGGGTTCATGACATAAAAAGACCGCATCATTACGTTTTTTATCAGCTATTTTTTGAAGTCGCGCTTTTTCTGCATCCTGAACTTTTTTAAGATTAAACTCTACCACTTGAGTCTGAATTTTTTTAATCTGGTCACTTAAACAAATCTCTTTTGCGGCCCATTTCCCTTTAGGGATTTTGCGCTTTTCTAATAATTTATCAAATGCAATTTGCCCGGGTTTCTCTAACGCCCCGTTGAACCGGATTCCTTCGTTAGCTTTAAGATTTTGATCAATTTCGTGATCAAATAATTCTAATTTGAAATCAGAACTAAAATTACAAACCTTCAACTGAGCCTCATTTAAATTAAGCTCGACTAAAAGTGACAGTTTCTGATCTTTGTGAGTCTTGAACGAGAAAAAATCAGATTCAATTTTGATCGGTTCAAAAAGATCAAGTTCAGATTGATCCGCGGCTTTCGTTTCGTCAGCGCTGGTTTTATCCTGACTGGTGATTTCAATCACGTGAATTTTCGAATGTGGTTTTAATCCTTTTTTAATTTCAACAACTTTGACTTTAGATTTGGTCTTTTTCTCAAGTTTTTGGATAGCGGCTTTGACCGGATCTTGAATTTCTAAAATATGAACTTGGCCGCGACGGATATAAATCGACCGAACATTAAATTCATCTTGTTGGCGAATGCCGTCAAGGGTCAAAATCGAATCAGGCAAGACCGTGACCTGGTAATTTTCGTTAATTTTTAAAACCACATAATCATTAAGATTGGTGCGAATGTAGGTATCACTTTTGAGCGAAAGATTTTCTCTTAAATCAGGTTTAGCCTTTTCTTCCTTCAATTGTAAAAAAGGATTCCCGGCGAAATTTATGACAACGAGCCCGTGGAGTAAATTTGATTTTAAGATCTTAAAATTCACGAAAGCTCCTTCAGTTTGGCCCATTTTAAAAAAACCGAATAGGCGGCGTTTCGCGCAATCAGATACCCAACCCAGCCATCTAAAAAGCCCCCTTTTAGAAAATAGCATTCAATAAATTTAACGTAGGGCTTGGTCAAAAAATGAAACCAGCTAAATTTTTTTCCACACTGGTGCATGTCTTCGGCTTGCAGACTCGAATAGCGATTATTGGTTTGAACTTGATGATTGATATCATTGAATACATAGTGATTTAGATGACTTGTGAAATTTTCCACAGAGTTCGATTTAACTTTTTCATGGATGAGATCTTCACTCCAATGACTGTGTTTTCGATTGAAAAGACGCAATTGGTAATCCGGATACCACCCGCCGTGATACACCCATCTTCCCAAAAATTGAGATAAGCGCGGAAGTCGATAACCCACATCAGGGATCAAGCTTTCGCGACGATTCAAAATTTCAATTTTCAATTCTTCCGAAACTTCTTCATCGGCATCCATGGATAGAATCCAGTCATGCGCAGCCAAATCCGTCGCGTGACGTTTGGTCGGTCCGAATCCCATCCACGGGCCTGCGAAAACTTTTGCGCCTAGATTACGAGCAACGTTCACGGTTTGATCAGTGGAGCCCGAGTCGTAGACAATAATTTCTTCGGCAAAAAGGGCTGACTCAATACAGCGTTTGATGTTGCGCTCTTCATTTTTGGCGATTATCACGACCGAGATTTTATTCATCAATTTCATGTCACAATCTTTCAATATTATTGTCAAACTATAGTTGTCAAAATCAACTTCACCGGTTTACCATTGAGGACATGAAAAAAATCATTTTAATTACTTTAATTGCGTTCCAAACATCAACTTCTTTTGGCTACCTTTCGTTGAATGAATCGGCCGAAATTCTTCCAGAAAATTACTTCAATCTGGGATTTTCACCGCAAACATTTTTATCCGATGGCGGAGGTTTTGACGCCAGCGTTTTTGCCGACGCTCATCTGTATGACAACACCGATGGACGAATTTCAATCGGCGGCGGAAAAATCGATTTCTGGACTCAGGCTTCGGTCAAATGGGTTCCGTTTCCAGATGTCGATAACCAACCCGCCATGGGAATTCGTAGTGCGATTGGATACGCTCGTGACGGAACGCAAAGCTATGTCCATCTTCAGATCGCACCGATCATCAGTAAAAAATCTTTAACCTCCATGCATGACATGCTTCCTTACATCGGTTTTCCGATCACTTACGTGATGGAAAAAGAAAACAACTACGTCGCCTCACAAATTTCCTTGGGTGCCATTTGGTATCCTTGGAATGTGGCTCAGATCGGTGCGGAATTTAATTTGAATTTAAAAAATTCATTTTCCAGCGCTTCAGTTTACATGAACTTTCCTTTCGAAAGTGGCACCGGATACAAAAAGTATTAATATGTTTAAATGGCTTTTTAATTCTGATAAAACTTCATCAACCCCGAAAGCCAAATTTGGCGCTGATATTTACGTAGATCTGGGGACGGCCAACACTTTGATTTCGGTACGCGGTCAAGGTTTGGTTTTGAACGAACCATCCGAAGTCATGATCTCGGATATCGATCCTAAAAAAAGAAAAGTTCTTGGAGTGGGGATCGAAGGCCGCGCCATTTATGATAAAAATCCCGGATATGTTTCAATTATTAAACCGGTTAAAGACGGCGTTATCGCTGACTTTGAAGCGACCGGTTTTATGTTGAAACACTTTTTATCTAAAGTGATTAAAAATCTTTCCTTCTCGCGGCCGAAAGTGATCGTGTCTTTGCCTTACGGCGTGACCGATGTGGAAAAAAAAGCCGTGATCGAAGCCTGCAGGTCCGCCGGCGCCAGCCGCACCTATTTGATTGATGAACCTATGGCCGCCGCCATCGGAGCCGGTATAAACGTGCGCGCGGCTCAGGGCCAAATGATCATCGACATCGGTGGGGGATCAACGGAAATTGCCATCATCGCTTTATCAAACATTGTTTACTGCGAACCTTTACGGTTAGGTGGTCACAAGTTTGATGAAGCAATTATTCGTTATTTAAAAGATACCAAAAAAATTGTTGTGACCGAAGCGCAAGCTGAAATTCTTAAAGTTCGCTTAAGCACCGCGATGCCAAAGAAGAATATTCATTCAATGGAAATTGAAGCTCGAGATATTGATACCGGATTTAATAAAAAAATTACGATTTCTTCTGAAGAAATTGGGATTGCTTTATCAGACTCGATCCAGCTAATTGTTCACGGTGTGCTGAATGCCATCGAGAATACGCCCCCGGAACTGGTTTCCGATATTATCGAATCGGGTATCACATTAGCCGGCGGAGGAGCCTTGATAAAAGAAATCAGCGCCAAACTTGAAATTGAGATTCGTATCCCCGTTCGCATCGCGACCGATCCGTTAACCGCCATTGCGCGTGGCGGAGAAATGCTTTTATCTGATCCGGATCTTTTAGATACTATTCAAATCGAGGTCTAATTCATGACGACTAAAAGAAAAATTCTCATTACGTGCGCCTTACCTTATGCCAACGGCCCGATTCATTTGGGTCATATGTTAGAACACATCGAAGCCGATATCTACGCGCGCTTTCAAAAAATGAACGGCCATGAATGTACTTTTATTTGTGCTGATGACACCCACGGGACTCCGATCATGATCGGGGCGCAAAAGGCCGGACTGACGCCCGAAGATTACATCGCCAAATGGCATGAAGATCACACCCAAGATTTCAGAAATTTTAATATCAACTTTGATCATTATGGATCGACTCATTCACTAGAGAATAAAAATCTATGCCAAATTTTTTATGCACGCATGAAAGAAGCCGGACACATTCATAAAAAGCCGGTGGATCAGTTGTACTGTGAAAATGATAAAATGTTTTTACCGGACCGCTTCGTCAAAGGTGGCTGT
>JACMMZ010000184.1 GCA_014378775.1 Pseudobdellovibrionaceae bacterium | reverse complement strand
TTTTAGTGTCAAAGGCCTTCAGCTTCCATCCATCGTTCCGCATCCAGTGAAGCCATGCAACCCGTTCCCGCAGCGGTAATCGCTTGACGGTAAACCGAGTCTTGCACATCTCCGGCCGCAAAAACTCCAGGAATATTTGTGTAGGTCGTGCCGGGTTTAGTTTTCAAATAACCGATTTCATTCATATCCAAAATATTTTTAAATAATTTCGTATTCGGAGTATGCCCGATAGCAATAAATAATCCTTGAACAGCTTTTTCTGAAAGAGCACCTGTTTTAGTTGATTTCAATTTCACTCCGCTGACTGATTTACCGTCCCCTAAAATTTCTTCAACGACCGTATCCATAATAAATTCAATTTTTGGATTTTCTCGCGATCTATCGAGCATGATCTTTGAAGCTTTGAAACTTTCACTGCGGTGAATGACATAAACTTTAGATGCAAACCGAGTTAAAAAATTAGCTTCTTCCATTGCTGTATCGCCCCCGCCGACAATGGCGACTTCGACATTTCTAAAAAAAGCGGCATCACAAGTTGCGCAGGAGGATACGCCGCGACTAATGTATTGTTTTTCGGACGGTATATTCAGCCATTTAGCATTGGCTCCCGTAGAAATTATTACCGTTTGTGCGAGATGTAATTTCTCACCGATGTAAATTTTAAATGGACGCGAAGAAAAATCCACTTTGGTCACATTTTGCGTGATGAAACGAGTCCCAAATCTTTCGGCCTGCTTACGCGTGACCGAAATCAAATCTGGACCCGTAATGCCGTTATGAAAACCCGGAAAATTTTCAACATCCGTTGTCAGCATCAGTTGCCCGCCGGCCTCTTCGCCTTCAATCATCAACGGCTTAAGGTTAGCCCGTGCCGAGTAAACGGCCGCCGTCAAACCGGCTGGTCCTGAACCAATAATAATCAAATTTTCAACGTTGTCGGTTGCTTCAGTCATATAAATATCCTTTAAAATTGAAATCGAACTTTAGCTTATCCTAAGTCAGGTTTTGAGGCAATAAACCCGAGGGCCAATTGACTAGCCTCGCTTTGCGCACAATGCTAGCATAATTAGATATGTTTAAAGTTTTCATCCCGCAAAAAAATTTAACGTTGTTGGCAGAGACCGGTGAGAATCTGATGGATGTGCTGATCGCCGGTGGCCTACCCGTGGCTTCATCTTGTTTAGGTGAAGGCGTATGCTCTAAATGCGCCGTCGAGGTAACTCCGGCCGGCGAACCCGGGGATCGCGAAACCAAAACCCTCACCCGCAACAATAAATCCCTGGATCAACGCCTCTGCTGCCAAGTCTTCATCACCCAAGATCTCGAAGTCAAAACCACTTACTGGTAGGTACGCCGTTCATTTTCCGCTAATACGTTAGGCTTCATAGTTCATATAACTCCGGATTAGGTACGGCGTACCTTATCCGACGGCTGATTTAGAATCGAAAGCATCGCGAACCGCAAGGCCGATGTTGATAAGTAAAGTCAAAGTCACGATCAAGGCGATCGATGGATACCACACCAACCATTCGGCGGTGGTAAAATATTTTTGAGCTTGTTGTAAAAGTTCACCCCAACTTGGAGTGGGTGCGCGCAAACCTAATCCTAAATAATCCAAGAAAGCCAAAGTTGAAATGTTGGCGGCGATATCAAACGGCGAAAAAGTTACAATCGGCGTAATCGCGTTGGGTAAAATATGTTTGAAAATAATTCGGCTATTTGATGATCCAATCGCGCGAGCCGCTTCGACGTATTCCCGTTTTCGTAATTGCAGAAACTGCGCCCGCATATAAAGCGCAATCTTGGTCCAATCAAAAAGGGAAAGAAAAATAACCAGGACCAATAAATTCGGAGTAAAAATCGAAATAATCGTAATCAAAATCAATGTCGTCGGCATCGTTTGTATGATCTCAACGGCTCTCATGCCGATCAAATCTACTTTGCCACCAAAATATCCCGTCATCGATCCAATAATAATCCCAATGAAGTACGCGAAAAACCACGCACCCAAAGCAAACACCAATGAATAACGTAAACCATATAGTAATCGCGTTAATACATCTCGACCGCGATCATCGGTTCCCATTAAATTATATTTTGATGGTGGGGATGGATAGGATTCAGCCACCGAGTTGCTCTCAAACGGATCCCACTGCACCAGTGGCCACACGGCCCAGTCTCCGTTGGCTTCATTAAATTCAAGCGAACGGTAATCCATGACAAAAATATCGCCGCGACCAAATTCGGTTGGATGATAGGTCGTAAATAATGGCGCATAAATTTTACCGTGATATTTCATGATGTGTGGACTGTTGTTGGCCCAAAATTCAGCCGTAAAGCTAAAGAACATCAATAAAAAAACCATCCACACCGAAAACACCGCCATTTTATTTCGTTTAAAACGGCGGTACCTTTTCAGCGTGAGTTCATTTTTAATTAAATTATTTTCAATTAATCCCATGAGCTTGTCCTATTTGAAATCAATACGTGGATCGACCATCACGTAGACGATATCGCTCAAGATATTACCCAAAAGTAATAATACCGAAGAAACGAAAGTTAAACCCATAATGACATTATAATCGCGAGATAATATTGAAGTGTAACCGAGTAAGCCGATGCCATCTAAATTAAAAATAGTTTCAACGATTAAAGATCCGGCTAAGAACACGCGAAGAAATCCACCTAATCCCGTAGCAACCGGAATCATCGCGTTTCTCAGGGCATGTTTATAATAAACTAAATTATCGGAAAGACCTTTCGAACGTGCGGTACGGATGTAATCGGATTTTATCACATCTAACATAGAATTTCGAACCAGCATTGTGATTTCTGTGAATCCGCCGATCATGTAACAAGATAACGGTAATACAAAATGATAAACACGGTCGCCTATTTTTCCTAAAGTCGAAAACGCATCATAATCATCTGATTTAATACCGCCAATAGGAAACCAATCGAAATAAGAGCCTCCGGCAAATCCCACGATCAAAAAAATTCCGAGCACAATTGGAGGAATCGAATAAAGAATATAAAGAATAACACCGCTGACCTGATCAAAGGTGCCGCCCGCCTTTATGGCTTTCTTTACGCCGAGGGGAATGCAAACGATATACGTCAGAAATAAAGATGCAATACCAAACGAAAGCGAAACTGGAAACTTTGAAGAAATAACATCGATGACCGGTTCTTGATAAGTAAAACTTTCTCCGAAATCAAGTTTCGAAATATTTTTTAACCAGATCCAATAACGAACAGGCATAGGTTTATCGAAACCATATTGCTTTTTTAAATTTTCCAGAACCTCTTCGGAAACTTGCGTGCTCTTACCAGAATCACCGCCGCCCATGCGCATTTTTTGCAATTTCTGTTCGATCGGGCCGCCCGGCGCTAAGTTAATAATAACAAAAGTCACGAGCGTGATCCCAATAAAAGTTGGAATTGATATTAGAATTCTTCGAATTAAATATATGAACATGCTATTACTGCGGCTTCGAATTACTTCGTTGCTTTGACAGCCCCGGTCCACCAAGCAGATTCGCCAAAACCATACTTAAATGTTTCGGCCGGCTTCACGACTTTACTCGAATTGGCATAAAATTCATATTTACGATTAAATAAGAAAACATAAGGAACGTCTTCCGCAATGACTGTATATAATTTTTTGAAAATTTTAGTTCTTTTAGCCGCGTCTAATTCGGAGCGACCTTCGTCGATAAGCTTGTCTACTTCTGCGTTGTTATAATTGATATAGTTAGATCCGCCTTTGCCATTGGAAGCCGAATGCCAGATTTGTTTAGGATCAGCTTCAACATCGCCTCCGCCCCAGCCCATTGAAATCATGTCAAAGTTTTTGTCATCAACTGTTTTGATGAACGAATTCCATTCAAGCAATTTTAAATCCAAGACAATCCCCGCCTGCTTGGCATCCTCTTTAACCATGGTCCAATATTTTTCAGAGTCTTTATTTGCATAGATCCAAGAAAAATGCAGTTCTTGTTTTTTCCCGTCCACGATTTTGTCTAAGATGCCGTTCTTATCAGAATCGGTCCAACCTGCTTTTTGTAAAAGTTCTTGAGCTTTTTTCGGATTAAAATCGATTGGTTTCATATCCGGAGCTTGGTTTGATTTAACAAATGTCGGGCTCGTCGCTAAAAAATTCCATCCATTAAAAAACTTTTTATTCATGGCTTCGCGGTTAACCAAGTGGGCCATCGCCTGGCGAACGGCTTTATCTTTTAATGCTTCATTCTTAAAATTGAATCCGATAAAACCGTAGCTTTTAGGTTGGCTATTTTCGACTTTGTTAGCAAAAACTGTTTTGCCAAACTGAGGGCCGACCGCTTTTTTGAAACTTTCGACGTTCAGTTCTGCAAAGTCAAAATCGCCTTTTTTAAGCCGTTCTATTAAAATATTTTCTTCTTTTGTAAAACGGAAAACAATTTTATCGAAATTGAAATAGCCGTCTTCAGATTTTAAATTCTTACCATACCATTTATCAAAACGAGAAAGCGTAATGCTTTGACCCTTGTCATATTTTTCAAATTTGTACGGTCCCGCGCCGATAGATTCTTTGAGCATTTTGACTGATTTATCTATGTTGCCGTAAACACTTTTGGGAATAATCGTCATGGTACAAAGAGATTCTAAATTTTTAAAGTATTTTTCTGTGGCTACAAATTTAATTGTGTTCTTATCGATAACTTCGACTTTGGTGAATTTCTCGAAGTAAGGTAATTGGTTAAGCGCTTGATGCTTTGGTTCGCGAATAGCATCTAAAGAAAACTTAACATCGTCTGCCGTTACTGGATCTCCGTTATGGAAGTAAGCGTCTTTCCGTATAAAAAACGTAAAAGAAAGACCATCTTTGGAAATTTCCCATTTTTCTGCAAGACGCGGTTCAAAATCCCAAGTCTCAAGACTTTTACTACACATTGAATCGTGCAAATAAGAGAAAAGTCGAGCGCTGTATAAATCACCTGCCATGATGGGATGTAAATTTTCAGGTTCGGCATCGAAGTTGTAATTCCAAGTTCCACCTTTAGGCGCAGCCGCGTTTGGCTTTCCTGGTGCCCCGAAAACCACGCTCGAAAGAGCCGAAACAACCACAAGTGACATTAAAAAAGATTTCATAAAAATTCCCCTTTTGACTTAAGCTTAAATTAAAACAATTAAGTGGTGAAATAATATGTTTTCTTGCTTAGGGAGTCCATCTTATATTATAAAAAAACTATAAAATTTAACAGCTTACACGGGTACCGATCACCACCCACCAAGGATTTATGGATACGAACACGAGATCACCTAAGTTTGACGCAACCACAACGATTTCATCAGATTACGGAATCTTTGGAATCCCTTTGTCTGAAGCCGAATGTAAGCTGGTTATTTTGCCGGTGCCTTGGGAAGTTACAACTTCTTACGGAAAAGGCGCCAGTAACGGTCCCCGCATCATACGCGAAGCTTCGGCGCAGATCGATTTATTTGATATTGAAACTAAAACGGCTTACGAAGACGGAATTTTCATGAAGCCCGTTTCAAATGAGATTCACCAAATGAGTCATGATTTTAAAAAAGAAGCTCAAAAAGTAATCCAATTGAAGACGGAAATGTCTGACGAGACCAAAACCATTGAAACTTTAACCGCCCAAGTGAACCAAGCTTCCGAAAAATTAACCGCTTGGGTGTATCTTGAAACGAAAAAAATTCTGGATGCAGGAAAATTATTCGGTTTGGTTGGCGGGGATCATTCATCACCATTGGGAGCCATCCAAGCGGTTTGTGAAAAACATTCGGCGGGTGGCAAATCAGAAGTCGGCATTCTTCATATTGATGCTCATTCTGACACACGTCAGGCTTATCAAGGCTTTCTGCAATCACACGCATCGATCATGTATAATGTGATGAATTCCGCTGAAGGCAAAAGACCAAATAAATTAGTTCAATTAGGAATTCGTGATTTCTGCGAAGAAGAATACAATTTTATTCAGTCCAGATCCGATATTAAAACTTTTTTCGATATCCCGACCAAGCAAAGATTACTCAAAGGAGAAAGCTGGGAATCTATCGCCAGCGACGTGATTTCCGAACTTCCGAAAAAAGTTTACATTTCATTTGATATCGATGGATTAGATCCGCAATTTTGTCCTTCAACTGGAACTCCGGTTGTCGGGGGACTTTCAGTTGACGAAGTTTTCTTTCTATTTAATTTATTAGCTCAGAGCGGTCGCCAGATCGTAGGCTTTGATTTGAATGAAGTCTCTACCGGTGATGCTGAAACTGCTGAGTGGGACGGAAACGTCGGAGCCAGAATGCTGTATAAGCTTTGCGGTTGGAGCATCGTAACTAATAAGTAAAAAAAAAGCCGATCATAATGATCGGCTTTTTTTGATTTGAATTTGATTACTTTATATTGGCAATCGCTGCAGCTACATCGTAATTGTAGAGCGCCGAATTATTATTTACTTTTTTCTGTGCTTCCAAAGTTTTCAAATCACTTAGCGTATATCCGTGAAGAGCACCTTCATCTTTAATATTTGTATTTCTCAAAAATTGAGTTAAGCGGTACGTTTCTCTTTTTTCGGCACTGTCCGTACAAGTTTTGGATTCGTCGCCTGAGGCACCCCATCGCGCTTCCGGACACATGTAGGGATCGAAGGAAAATAATCCGGCTCTTTTACTTAATTCCATAAGACTTAGGCTGACAGGTGCCCCCAGAGTATTTTTGTAAATTATAATGCAATTTTTGGCCGTATTTTTAAAGGCAGCGATAAGATCACTTCTAATATTTGATCCTTTGTAGGATACCATTGGATCTTTTTCCGTAATCCGCTTTACAGCGTCGCGACTCATTTCAATCAGGCCTAACACTCCAGTTCGCCGTCTTAAATCACTGCTGGGCGATGAATAAGTTTCCCAATCGCCTTCAGCTCCGTAAATGTTGTTCGGGTATTGCGCCAACGATAACTTCGTAATTCCATTTGTCATTGCTTTTTCAACATCAGATATTCGGCCTTTGAAATCTTCACAAAGTATATTGGTACGATCAATCATGTCAGCCAAAGGGTCGAATCGATATCTACCAGCCGAAATCCGGAGGCTTGACCATTCACGCATTGTAATTTTTTTACCGTTGTTCACAAAATTATTTGAATCATATTGCTCAAGAGAATATCCAGGCAGTTCTTCATCTTTTGCTTGAACGAGTTGACCCGACAAAATGGCCTGAACCACTTGTCCGTTAATCATGCTTTTTCCCAATTTTGGATTTGTCACTTTAATTGGGCGCCAGTTACGGAACATTCCACCATGCTTAGAGGAATCAAGAATAAACTCATCATCCATCCAGCCTTTGTGGGTAATCGAATTACCTGGGTGGGCATCCATAACTAAGATTTCACCGTTCGGCTTGATATCATACACCACGGCTGCATGCCCTTTTACACCGTAGACAACCGTGCCTGGGCGAATAAATTCTGCAGAAACTTTTGATGCGTATAGATCTCCGTCTAACATGCGAAAGCTTCCGGTTGAGATCGCATCATTGATTGCTGACTTTATGCCGCCGTTGATCCCGCTGAAGTCTCGTCGAGCTCCCAGCGTATTTGGCGTATTCAATTGCGAGACCGGCATGTTCCCATTCTGACTATAGCGAATATCTGCGTCTATAGCTTCTTGCGCCAGAGCTTCTTTTTCTTTTCCTACGTCACGTAGTTTTTGGATTCGAGCGGCATTACTTTTTATTTGAAGGTCTGTCAGGGGAACGGATTGAAATTTACCTACAAACGAAAAAGGTAAATGATTTTTGTAAGCAAAATAACCACGCAGATAATAAGGCAGATCGGCACAATCAGCATAATACAAATTGTACATGTCTTCTTCGCTGATAAGAGAGTTCGAGGCTTCTGAAGATAAACAACGATCTAAATTTTTACATTTCGCAGCGCCTAAGCGTTTCACGAAAGCTGAAAAATTTTGTTCATCCGTTTCCGACCAGGTGTCTTTTAACACGACCCAAGGCATACTACGATTGAAGGCCTTAACGTTTGGACATTTTAACTGCACGTCATCGTCGAATCGTAATTTTTCATAGACTTTTCCGCTGAATGTGTAATTAACTTTCTTTATCGTTTTACAGTCGAAAAAAGTTTTATCCTTTTTCTGAACAATATAAGGATCTGTAGGGAGTGCGATTTCTTGTACTGGCGGGAACGAGACCTCCTGAGCAATCGAGCGAGTTATACCTTTAAATGAAGCATGATCGTCGGATTCGATTGGACCGGCATGTTTTAATGAACTGGTGCAAGAAAAAATCAACAAAGGTGCGATAAGGATGGAAATATTCTTTTTCATTCATTTTCTTTCTCTAATAGAATAATGTTTTTAATCATTTTTAAGCGCGCAGTTTCTCTCAATATAAGGGTACATGGAATGCAGGCGAAACTTCAATTACGACTGGACTTAAAAAATGATGCCACCTGGACTTAAGTCCGAGTACCCGTTAGTTCAATCATAATTTAGCCTTGTCCACTAGAGTTTTAAAGCTTCTTTAATGTATGATAAAGTTTCGGAGAAAATTTATGATCAAAAAATTAAGTGTGTGTCTTTTGGTTCTAGCAGGTCTTTTTGGATGTGCATCACCGCAAACCCGCCAAGTGGCGGAAGTTTCTGAAAATAAAAAAATGGAAGCTGAATTTCAAGCTCTATTAAATGCTCCGAATGGCAACGAACTTGCAATTGCTAAAATGGATAAGCTTTTTACTTTACTCTTAAAGGCCAATCTCTTTGTTGATAAATTCAGTCAAGAACTTGATTCAAAAATTGCTTTCAAGAAAAAAAATCCTGCAGCGGCTATTCCTGAAATTTCTCAGTCTGCACCCTACAAAAATTTACTCAAAGCCTGGAATCTTAAAGAAAGATACTCCAGCGAAATCGAGTACCTTTATTCGCGCGCCTTGGAAGTACGAGCAGATTTTGCGACTTCAGAAGATCAAAAGCACAAAACACGATCGTTGCTAAAAAGCGTAACGACTTACGCAAAAACATCGCAAAATCTTAAGCGTATTGAATTCCAGCCGCTGTTAGCCAATCTGGCGGAGATCTACAGAAAACAAGTGATTTCCTACAAGTCTGTTCTAAAAGAGCAGGGTCTGATCAAAGATGTCTCGGCTATATCCGAAGTTCCAGAATATGAGAATCTTATTTTTTCGGACGAAAAAGAATTGGTTCAGTATGCTAAAACTGCAAAAGAAAAAGCATCAACTTTGTTGGCACAACCCAAATACAAAAAGTTTACAGTGGAAGTTGATGCAGATCTTAACGAAATAGCCGATCCTGTATTTGACCGTGCTCCCCAAGCGGTGAATCAAGATCTGAGTTGCAAAAATGGAAAAAAATTGTGTGTCAGCACTGGTGAAAACGGAAGTTTATTTGGCGGAATTTTTCCAAAAGGTGTGTGGGCTTTCACTTATGATGATGGACCCACGCCCGCATTCACGTCAGAAATTATGGATCATTTCATTAATTACAAAGACAGCCAAAATTCCGTAGGAAAGGCTACTTTTTTTTGGACAGCTAAACACTTTGATTCAAATCATGCGGCCTACTCGACAGCTAATCAAGAAATGGTGAAAAAAGCTATTGGCCATGGTTTTGTAATTGCGAATCACTCTTACGATCATGCAGATCTGAATCGAAGCACTACAGATCGAATAAAACAAATTATCACTTCAAATAATATTTTGGAAACAGCAATTCGACGAGAGGATCCGTCGTACAAAATTCAATACTTCAGATGTCCTTACGGATCTTGTTATGCGCCCAAAATTCCTGCGGTTCGACAGATGCTGGTCGATCAGGGACAGATGCACGTGTACTGGCGTCTTGATAGCCTCGACTGGAAACTCAAAGACAGTGCGAAAGCGTCTGAATTGGTCATGAAACAAATGCAATTATACGATCACGGAGTCATCCTTATGCACGATGTTCAACCGACAACGCCTGAGACGACTCGCTTGGTGCTGAAGTGGATGAAAGATCAAAATGATAACAAAGGCAAAAATTATAAAATGGTAACAATCCCGGAAGCTGTAGATTTAATTAATGGCAAATAAATTTTTAAATTTATTTTTAATCCTATTCTTTGCCAGCTGCACCGAAAAATTAGTTTCACCGCCGCCGCCCCAACCCCCCCAACCACCGATTGAAGTACCTTCAACAGTCGAGAAGGTTTTGCCTTCCAAGAAATTTGATTATTCTTTCGAGGAACTAAACGCCGTAGCAAATTACGCAACGGTGGTTTTTTCCCGGCGTATCGATGATCAAATTGCACATAAAAAATCTCCGAAAATTTTTAAATGTGACCCTTCAGATGATGAAATAAATGTTTGGACTATGCAGCTTAAGAGCTTGATTGACGAGCAAGCCTTATATGTTGAACAAAATATTCTAACCGATAAAAAATACATTGATAGTTTCACGCAATGTGAAAAAACATGTATGTGCGGGGAATACGCAGCTATTTTGCAAAATTTTAATCCGTCAAAATTGAATCGCACACAACTTTTTCAGTTGTCTGACATGGACCGAAAGCACAAAGCGATGACAAGCGATCAGAGCTTAGCCTGCGCTAAGCAATTTAAAAATTTTTGTGGAAGCCCACTTCATCGACAGCTGAGAAAAATCGTCCAACAGTAAGCTATTTTTTATCTAAGAATTTTTGTAATCGGGATTGCGCCTCTTCAGTGACGCGTAATTTACTGATAGCTTCAGTCGTCAGCCTCATGTGATCATTTAAATGTGGAGTTTCATGTAGCGCGTTCAACAATTTTTTTGTTTCTCGCATACCTTCGGCGCCATTGTCTGAAAATTTCTTTACAATATCTTCAATCAAAATATTATCGAGATAACTGGCATGAACTAAACCCATAGCTTGCGCGTTTATTGTGTAAAATATTTCGCCGGAAATCATCATAGGACGAATAAAGCTGTCAGCGCACTTTTGTAAAATAAAGCTTGAAATCACGGCCGGGGCTAATCCCAGTTTGACTTCGCTAAAGCAGAATTTAGTTTTCTCTTCGGCAAGCACGTAATCACAACAAGCTAAAATTCCTAATCCCCCGCCGAAAACTGCGCCGTGAACCTGGCCAATCAAAGGATGATGGCAGTTTTTCAAAGCGGCAAACATATCCCACAATTTTTGTGAATCTAAAATGTTTTCATCAAACGAATATTTGATCATACTTTTCATCCAAGCCAGATCGGCCCCCGCGCAGAAACCTGTTCCTTCGCCTTTTAAAATGACGGCCTTGATATTATCCTCATTGTTGATAGAGGTGAACATTTCAGTTATTTCCTGAATCATTTCTGCGTTAAAAGCATTCTTAACTTCAGGTCGGTTCAACGTGATGATGCAGAAATTATTCAGCAGCTGTTTTTTAAGATAATTCATAACGGATTCCTTTTTTGACCTGAGGCCATTTTACATTCTAAATACGCCTTGCGTTTTCTGGCCCCAGTCTTTATTTAAACTGGCGGAAATTCCTAAGGCTAATATTTTACGAGTGTCTTTGGGATCAATAATTCCATCATCCCACAAGCGCGCCGTTGAAAAATAAGCCGAACTTTCTTTTTCATATTTTTCTAAAGTGGGTTGTTTAAAATCAATTTGTTCCTGAGCAGACAAAGTCTGGCCTTTTGCCGCCAGCTGATCCATTTTCACCGTTAATAAAACATTGGCGGCTTGCTCCCCACCCATGACGCTGATTCTAGCGTTCGGCCACATCCATAACTGACGAGGTTGAAAAGCTCGACCGCACATTCCGTAATTTCCTGCTCCGTAAGATCCACCAATGACCACGGTGAATTTTGGAACCCGGGCATTTGATACGGCCATCACCATTTTAGCGCCGTGCTTGGCGATGCCTTCTTGTTCGTATTTTTTTCCCACCATAAAACCGGTGATGTTTTGCAAAAAGACCATTGGAATTTCGCGCTGTTCACACAGTTCAATAAAATGAGCTGCTTTCTGTGCGCTTTCACTGAAGAGCACTCCGTTGTTGGCGATGATTCCCACGGGCATTCCCCAAATGTGAGCAAAACCGGTCACCAAAGTTTTTCCATAAAGCGGTTTGAATTCGTGAAGCTTAGATCCATCCACAATACGCGCGATGATCTCACGAATGTCGCAAGGAGTTTTTGTATCAACCGGTAACACGCCGTAAATTTCATCCAGCGGATACAAAGGCTCTTCGATGGGTTGTGTTTTAATAGAAACTTTTTTATGCCGATTTAAATGTTTAACAATCGAACGGGTAATTTCTAAAGCATGCAGATCATCTTCAGCGAAATGATCGGTTAATCCAGAAATTTCACAGTGTGTGGTCGCACCACCAAGCTCTTGAGCATCAACGATTTCCCCGGTGGCTGCACGCACTAACGGAGGTCCGCCTAAAAAAATTGTTCCGTTATTTTTGACAATGACATTTTCATCACTCATGGAGGGCACGTAGGCGCCTCCAGCCGTGCACGATCCCATCACAACAGATATTTGCGGAATATTTTGTGCACTCATGCGAGCTTGATTATAAAAGATACGACCGAAATGATCACGATCTGGAAAAATTTCTGACTGCAGAGGAAGAAACGCGCCGCCGCTATCCACCAGGTAAATGCAAGGTAAGCCGTTTTCCATTGCGATTTCTTGCGCACGTAAATGCTTTTTTCCTGTCATCGGAAAATAGGTTCCGCCTTTGACCGTCGCATCGTTGGCCACAATCACGCACTCGGTATTTTGAATAATCCCAATTCCGGTAATCACTCCAGCGCCAGGAGCTTGACCCTCATACATATCAAAAGCGGCTAGTGTGGAAAATTCGAGAAACGAAGTCCCCGCATCAATGAGTCCATCGATGCGCTCGCGAGCCGAAAGCTTCCCACGAGATTTATGTTTTTTGAGAGCTTCATCACCACCACCTAATTTAACCACGCTGACTTTAGCGCGCCACTCTTCAATCAAAGATGTCATGTGATGATAATTTTTCTTAAAATCCGAAGAACTGGCATCAAGGGCTGATTCAATAATCATAATTTATCCATTCAAGCGATGAGTTTTTTGCTACGTACAGTCAGATTAAACTTTATTATATCTTTGGATTTAAATCCGGGTTTTGCCGATTTTTTTTGAATCGTAACATCACACTGAAGTGGAGTCGTTGTATCTTTCTGTAGATCCATAAAAAATCGATCGAAAACTACTTCATTCAATTCAATTTTTAATAACAATGAATTATCCCAGCGACTGCTTTTCTTTAAGGTGGTTTCAAAGCTTTCAATCGCAAAATGAGTGTGACCTAAGTGGCGCGCAAGTAAACACTGAATAAGTTCAAATCCTGAATTTACAACTAAACCCGCATGGATTTCAGATCGATTATTACAATTAAATTTGGAGTACGGGATTGATCCGACGACCGCGTGATCATCAATCGATTTAATCACAAAGCCTGAACCTAAAAGCTCTGGAGAAAACCAGCCTAAGGCATAGTTTAAAAGTGGAGCAACAAGGGGTTGTGCTATTTTGTATCCGTGGTCTAAATATTTTTTCATCACTTGCATGTCTAAAACTAGCATGATGAACTTAAAAAGAGGAGTATTTTATGGTTAAAATCATCAGTCTTATCATCCTGTTAGCCGGCATCATTTGGACGTGGTCCATGTTTAACTCGCCTTCAAAAATGAACACTCAAATTCACGCAGAAATTCAAAGCAAATTAGCAATCCTGATCGAAGATACCATCAAAAATAAAAAACCCAATTCTTCCGATTTTGAAATGAATCAAATGTACACAACCACTATTAACGAAGGCCTGGTTTCAGCTCACTTCAGTTATAAATTCAAAGATAAAATGGGCGCCGGCACGCCGGAAGCTGAAGGCGTTGAACAAAGTATTTCAGGCTACGCCTTACTGGCTAGAACACCTTCAGAAAATCCTGAATTACAAAAATGGATTGTTCAATCAATTAAAACCGATCAAGAAAGCGTGAGCTTTTCTGATGGTTTAGTCGTTACCGCAGACGGAAATTCCACGGAAACACCGGCTCCTTCCGAACAAAAATAATGTCAAATTACGTCATTATCGATGAAAATGGTGAAATTTTTCTCGAAAACCCAGAAAATAAAATTCAAAATCCTGAGATTTGCAAAGAAGTTCTCAGTAACTTGCAGCTCAATCCGGATTTTACTTTAACCACATTAATCAACGACGAAATTCATCTGGTTGAGGCTTTCGATTTTCCGATCACAGCTCACGCTGTAACAGTGGCTTCAGATAAAGTTCTCATTCACACTGATTTTAATCTTTACTTCGAAACGCAAGATGATCAGTGGAGTGTGAATGCTCAGGATCAATTTCAAGGACTGACCACTACAGGGGCTCCATTTAAATTATCGAAAAAAGCCCAAGACCAGTTATTTACCCAGTGTGACGAGTACGACGATGATAGTTTTACTCTCAGTGGTAAAAATATCATGACTCCGTTTTATTTTATCGAAAATAAAGATATTCAAAAATCTCAATTTTGGAATGAATCCTATCGAAATTTAGTGCAACCACGCTGGGATCTCAACGGACCGGCCGAAGCTTTCAAAGATATGCTCCACCGCTTGAAGCTTCCTAAATCTCGCATCTTAGTTTTAGGCTGCGGTGCCGGCCACGATGCGGCGTTTTTTGCGCAAGCCGGACACGTGGTCACAGGCGTTGATTTCTCCGCAGAAGCCCTTCAAAAAGCGAAGAAAAATTATGGTCATCTGCATAATTTGAGTTTTGAACAAATGAATATTTTTGATCTGCCGCAGGAATGGAATTTTTCTTTTGACGTGGTGATTGAACACACTCTGTTTTGCGCCATCGATCCGGCGCTTCATCAGAAACTGATCACAGTTTGGAAGCGCGTCCTTCACGAAGAAGGACAGCTTCTGTCCGTATTTTTTACCATGTTTAAGCGAACAGGTCCTCCTTACGGGGTGACTGAGCTCGAACTTAGAGCCTTACTTCGTCCGCACTTTCAATTTCTATTTTGGGGACGACTCAGAAACTCGGTTCCGGAGCGCCTTGGAAAAGAACTTTTTGTTCTTGGCAAAAAACGCTAAATTCTACGGTGCGCAAGTATAAGAAATTTTATAATCACCCGGATTTTCTAGGGCCGGACTAAAGTTAATTTTGTTTCCAGAAATTCCGTAACCACTAATGATTTCACCACTTGGCCCCGTAACCAATACGTCAGATGCTGCGCAATCTAATATTTGTTGTGCGACCTTACCGATGGTTGTATCAGCGATTAATTTAAACTGACTTCCGTAATTTGCATCACAGATTGATGCAGAAATTCCTCCCGTGGCCACTGTTACGTCATGATATTTAAAGGCGTACTTATCCTCCGCAGAGTTTATAGCTTTACACGCACTATCACCAGGCAAGACGATGCTAGAGTGGTTGATAAATTTTTTGCCTTGAGGCAGTTGAGCTTTAACATTTTCTAAAAACTGCACCGCCGTCAAAGAACTTGTTTCTTCAGAATCTGTTACCACGATCGTTACGAAAGTCGCGTCAGGTCGCATGAAGGCCTGGTAGTCTGATTTTTTATTTGTAAGGAAACTGCTGATGGCGGTTAATCCTAATTCAGTGGATGAACCTTGCGTTCCAACCTGAATCTTGTTCATAAATACTTGGTTTACGTCTGGGGTGCTGGCATCAATAAAATAGCGATTCGGTTCCATCAGGCATAAGTTACCTTCATTACATGGAGTGTCTGACGAGCTTGTGTCAGTTGTCGTGATCGCAATTCTCCAGTCCATATTAGAAACCTGCGCGATAAATCCCGAAAAAACCTGAGCGATCTTCGCCTGCTCTTCCGCCATTGATCCTGAGTTATCTATCACAAAAAGAATATCCGCGCGCGCATTTTTTGATTCGATCACCGAAAACGTGAGCGACTTTTGATTTACTATTCCATTGAGTGAAGTATTTTTTGAAACATCGGTCGACGAAAACCGAGCTTGGGAACAGTTTTGAAAACCCAATAAAAGAATACTCATTAAGACCAATACTAAAACTAGGTTCCTATTTTTTTTCATAAATGCCCCCCGGCAAAGCTATATAAAGCAATCGGGCCGCCAACTCTAAATCTGTGGTGAAGCTTATAAATAGGTTTTATTTAGACAATAAAATGTATCAATTTAAGACCCACTTTCGAAAAAGATTCTGGTTTTAATTACTTACAAAATAATTGACGAACATCTATACGTTGGTTATTCGGTGTACACTAAAGTCCAGTCCAGATTCCATCAAGATCATCATCTCAAAAACCGATATATCGATGATGATTCAGACCAACAAATTCAATTTAAAAAAAGCTGCGATCTTTGCCCTCGGCGCAATGGGGTTTCTGATTTACTCGGTGGGTCTTTTTTATAGCGAAAGTCACCTTATTTCATTTCAGGAAAAAATTCAAAGCGACGATGAAGTAATTCTCGACCGTCTCATAAGCCGAGCACTTTCAGTGGTCAAAGCCAATGATGATATCAGAAACCAACTTCGCACCTCAAAAAAAGATATTGCGATTGAGCACTACAACAATATCGCCAATGACTACAATAGTATAAACCAAGAGATCATGACGTTCCCCTTTTTAAATGATCATCCGGATTTAAAAAAATCATTTATCGAGGTCAATAACGAAGCTTCAGTGAGTTTAGCCACCACCTATGAGCTCTTAACTTCGAAAGGGGCCTATCGTGAAGGGGCCTCTCAATCGTCATCGTTTATTTCGCGCTATGAAGCTTTGAAACGTCACCCTTCAATCACTCAATTAAGCTTTAAGTCATTTAATCAATCCACCATACAGTTCCTCATGGGCATCATCGGATTTTCGGTTCTCGCGTTGATTACAATTTTTACTTTGATTCGAAGCCAACGAAAGCTCAATGATCTTTTAGTACAAAAAGAATCGGAATTAAAAACGTTTCTCAGTGTTATCGATAACATGTCTGAAGGCGTGATCGTCTCCGACCGATTTGGATTTTTCACCTATTACAACCAATCCGCTTTAGAAATCAT
>JACMMZ010000002.1 GCA_014378775.1 Pseudobdellovibrionaceae bacterium | reverse complement strand
TAGGGATCTTTAAACCAGCCCCGCACAATGGCATCATAGTATTTATTGAATTCTTTGGCGCGCATCATAAGATTTAATTTTTGATTGGCATCGCGTGTTTTGGCAAAAATCACAATTCCTTCAGTGGCAAAATCCAGACGATGAATCGGATTGGCGTAGATCTTACGTGAGTCTTCCAGCCAATGAATACAGGTATTTCGACCGACACGTTGTTTGGCGTACTTACTTTCCGGGGGATGGACGTAGTAAGCACAAGGTTTGTATAAGGCGATTAGATGGTCATCTTCAAAGATGACGTGGGGTACGGTCCAATCCATTTTCGCTAAGCTTTGTTAATTTTAACTTTTTTTATTAGGTCTGAAAGTTTCAAAGATTCTAAATATTTTAAATTGGTTTTTTGATAACCTTCGGTGACTGCTGACATGATGCTGTGAATAGAGCAACTGACAGCACAGTCTTTTTTTTGAGGTTTGTTGTGCGGTTTAATGGAGTCTTCAATTTGCAAAGCTACGTAAATATCTTTCAAATTAATTTCTGAAACGGACTTATTTAACTGCACTCCGCCGTTTTTTCCGCGAGCGGATTTAATCAATCCCGCTTTATTGAGTAAAGAAAGTAAACGGCGCACAACCACGGGATTAGTATGAATACTTTCCGCCAAAACATCCGAGTTCGGAAGTTTTGGACAATCAGCTTTAGCAGTTAAAGCTAAAGCCAGCATGATGTGAACGGAAGTCGCAAATTGAACGTTTACCATCCGCTGAATTTGGACTCAAAATCCTATTTTTTCAAGACAATTTCGTGGTATTTTAAGAGAGATCTTATATGATCTAGGGTATGAAACCAAAAATCTCTCAGAAGTCTGTTGTCTCATGGATTTTGTATGATTGCGCAAACAGCGTATTTTATACCACGGTTATGGCGGGTTTTTTTCCCATTTTTTTTAAGAAATACTGGAGTTTAGGAGCAGACGAGAATTTAAGTACCCAACGCCTAGGTTGGATTCTCGCCATTTCCGGTTTTGCTTTAGCTGTGTTGTCTCCTTTGCTCGGGGTCATTTCAGATAAGAAAAAATATAAAAAAATATTATTAGGATCTTTTATGCTGGTCGGGGTGCTTTTGACTCTGGCGTTGGCTTATATTCCCGAGGGTCAGTGGTACGGGGCTGCAGTGGTCTACGGCTTGGCCTTGTTTTTTTGTACTGCCAGCACCATATTTTATGATTCTCTTTTGGTCTCCGTGGCTAAACCCAAAGACTACGATATGGTGTCTTCACTGGGTTACGCTTTCGGTTACTTAGCTGGCGGAGTTCTATTCGCGGTGAACGTCATGATGTACCTTAAGCCTGAAATCTTCGGGATCGAAACTCCCGTTGCCGCAGTATTATTATCGTTTGTCACTGTGGCGGTGTGGTGGTTTTTATTTTCCATCCCGATTTTGCTTTTTGTGGACGAGCCCACCCATGAACTTTCAAATGAGAAAATTTCTTTGCTGATTAAACACTCCATAAGTCAACTTCATCAAACTGCGATAAGGATTTTCGAGAATAAAAACCTTTTTTATTTCCTTCTGGCCTACTGGTTTTACATCGACGGAGTTTCCACGGTTATGGCGATGGCGGTTGATTTTGGAGTGGCCATTAATTTGGAATCGGCTTCGCTGATTAAAGCTTTGTTGCTGGTTCAATTTGTGGGTTTCCCTTCGGCCTATTTCGCGGGAAAATTAGCCGGCAAATACAGCTCTCGCGAAGTGATTTTGACCAGTATTTTTATTTATATTTTAGCGGTGATCGGGGCCTCGCAAATGAAGACCGAAATTCATTTTTACATTATGGCCGCCTGTATCGGTTTAGCTCAGGGATCCATTCAAGCTTTATCTCGATCTTTGTTTGCTCAATTAATTCCTGCGGACAATGCGGGTGAGTATTTCGGTTTTTTTAATCTCCTCGGAAAGTTCGCATCCGTTTTAGGGCCTATTTTGATGGCGGTTTCGACTATTTTATTTTCGAATGCCCAGTACGCCATTTTAAGTTTGTTGATTTTATTTGTGATCGGATTTTATTACCTGTTGAAAGTGAAAAGCCCACAGGTTTCGATTTAAGCCTTAGGATCTTCTTTTTGATGTTCCTGGATCTCACGGGCTTTTTTACCAGTGATTCCGACCCATTCAGGGAAAAAACAGGCGAAAGCCACAAAAGCCATTGTAATAAATGCAAAAAAGAAAACGAGAATCCACATAACATCCATAGAGCTTTGAATTTAAAACACTCTGTGACAGGTTACAACTGATTTGATAGATAAACGACATGAGTTATAACCCAAAAGATCACTATTTTAAAAAAGCCAAAGAGCAAAACTTCCTGGCGCGATCTGTTTTTAAACTCGAAGAGATCGATCAAAAGCTTAAAATTATTCATCCTCATCAAAAAATTTTAGATCTTGGTGCAAGTCCGGGTTCGTGGTCACAATACTGCGCCAAAAAAATTGGGCTCCAGGGACGTATACTGGGTGTTGATTTGACTTCGATTCCTTTAAAACTTTCCAATGCCACTTTTATTCAAGCTGACCTGCGCGATATTAATCTAGAAGAAATTTTTTTGCAAAACGGATTTAGCGGTTCCTTCGATGTGGTTCTTTCAGATATGGCACCGAAAACAACTGGCATTCGGGTAACGGATCAAACACGCTCTTTTGAGCTGTGCGAAATTGCACTTAACGTCGCCCAGAAATTTTTGAAAAAAGACGGTCATTTTGTTTGCAAACTATTTCACTCAGATGAATTTGCTACTTTGCGTGATTTGATGAAAAAAGAATTTAGTCGGGTCGAAATCGTAAAACCGGATTCAACTCGAAAGATTTCAAAAGAGATCTTTTTAATTGGGATTAAAAAAAATTCCAAGGAGAATTTATGAAGATAGCCTTAATTTTAACAATTTTGATTTCTACGAAAACTTTATTTGTTCAACCGGCTTGGGCGGGACCAGATCGTATCATCGGTGCGAATGATCTCGTTCTCGTTAAATCCGACTTTTCAAATATTCCGACTCTGTTTAAAAATTCGATGAGCGCGATCGGAAAATTGAGTTCGGGTTGCACGGTGACCCATATTGGTCAGGGTTTCGTGTTAACGGCAGGCCATTGTTTCTGGCAAACATTTTTTGACGAGAAATTAAAATTGAACGAAAAATGTTCCGATGAAACGATTCAATGGGCATGGACCGAAGGAACCGTAAATCCAAAGACTTCGACTTGTTTAGAAATCGTGGCCGCACAAAGAAGTGATACTGAAAATTTTGACTTCGCAATTATGAAAGTTTCTAACCCTCCGTCAGCAAAAATAAATATTGATTGGAGCAAGAAATTGCGAGCCGGCGCTTTTGTAACAATTTTTTCTTATCCCGAAGAGGCCCCCTTGTCGTGGTCGAAGTACTGCCGCACCGAAGCTGTGACCGCAAAAAGTTTATTTCCAGCTTTGATGCATCATGTTTGTGATACCTTGGCCGGGAGCAGTGGAGCGGCCGTCTTAGACGTCGTCACTGGTAAAATCGTTGGACTGCACAAATCAGGTGATGGAGAAACGATGGAAGACGGGACCACTACGCCTGCCTTAGAAAACTATGCGATGTTTATCTCACAGTCTCCGATAAAAAATATTTTGATTAAATCAGGCTATATTCTTAAGAAATAATTTGAGTGGGTGTCAAAAACTTTGACACCGGTGTTGATCAATTAAGGGCTTTTGCTGGCTTTTCAAGGCCCTAAAAACTTCCTGCACGATCTCAGTTGGCACTCATTTCGAAGCTAACTTCATTGGAGGTTAAGTTATGACTAAATTGATTCATCTTATTTGTTTCGTCATGACGGTTCAACTTTCTTGGGCTCAGGCCCAGACTTTTACTACAAAAGACATGAAAGCTGTTTCCGATAATGTTCTCTATCTCAGAAAAGCTTTAAAGCATGCGCCCCCCGATCAAGTGATTAAAATTGCAACCTATCTTGCCCAGATCCAGCTGACTCCGAATATGAAAAATTATAAAACTGATGTTCCGCGATTGTTGGGATCATCACTTCAGTTTATTTTATGCGATAGCTTCGAAGATATCACCTGTCTAGAATCCGCACCTGTGATTATGCCGTCTGCTTTCATGCGAATTGATATAAATAAAGATTTAGGTAAGCCAATTAATGCAGGTAAAAAATTAGATATTAATTACTACTTTACTCAAGGTTGGTTTGATAACTACATCAAAAAGCAAAAGCCCTATATCATTCCTGAGAAAACTTTGGCCATGCAACTAGCTAGTGAAATTAGAAAAAAAAATATTAAATCTATTTGGATGGCTCTGTACGGAATTGATGATATCGAAGGCACCATGTCTCCTTTTTTTCAAGCTGTGAAAGAAAAAGTAGATCAGGATATTTCGGTGCAAGCGGTGGTCGATGTGAATGATTCTCCGCTTCCTAATACCATGCTGCGCGATTACGACCTTATCAAAAAAGGCGATTCTTATTTTATTACAAACTTAGCCCAAGTAATTGATTACTCGTATATCGTGCCGGAAAACAGATCGAACTGGGCTTTCGGAGCACCGTTATGGGTCGAAGGTTTTTTAAAAGATGCGATAAATGAAACTCAACTGATGAAACCGAACTCGGCCAAGTCTCATGTGGCCACTGAGCTGCTGAAGATTGATCCATCCTATAAAGGTAACGGAATGGCTGCGATTAATGATGCCGTTTGGATGTCTGTGAATAAAGCGGCTAGTACTTCAAATCAAACCGTGACGCGAATGAATTTCCAGTACGGCGCCACGATGGAATTTATGCGGTTACTGAATTCCAAAAAGCAGACAAATGAAGAAGCGATGGTCCATGTCGAATACCCTTATGCCGGAATAATGCATAATAAGTTTATTGTTTTCGAAGATGAAAATCACCAGAAGTCGGTTTGGACTGGAACCGCAAATATATCGCGATCATGCATGGGCAGCGAAGAAAATGCCAACATGTCGATTTTAATTAAGAATGATTTAATCGCGCAGGCTTTCCGAGATGAATTTCAGGAAATGTTTGAACCGAACTCAAATTCCGTCCATCCTCAATCTTTAGTGACCGGAGCCTTTCACAATAAAAAGCGTCCTAATACTCATCGAAATTTTATTTTCGATGATGGCACCCAGGTTCGTGTGCATTTCTCGCCGACCGACGATGCTGAACATCGAGTTATTCTTCCTTTACTCTACTCCGCGCGAAAAGGTGATCGACTCAGAATTAGTATGTTTGGAAGTGGCGGTTTCGAATTGGTTCGCGCTCTGCAATTGGCCGTTGCTCGAGGAGTTGAGATTCAAATTGCAACCGATCGATTAAGCGGTGCTGGAAACGGTTCATGGGCTAACAGTCCCAACGGAAATTTATACGATAAAAACCCCTTTGCCGGAAAATCTAAAGGATCAGTTGAGGTTCGTAGCAGTGACTGGCCGGGATTAAATCACCACAAAACAGCCAGCCTGACTCGTCGTTTGAAAAACGGGACGTACCAGCCAGAAACTATCATCATTGGCTCGCAGAACTGGTCAACCAGTGGTAATGACTTAAACGATGAGAACTTAGTGACGATCACCAACAAAAAAATGGCCTTAGACATCGTACGAGATTATAACCACGAGTTTGACGAAAAAATCTGGGTCGCTAGCCGACCCCTCGATCGAAAAATCACACTTTCTCCGGTCATCCGGGAAAATCCTGAGCCCACAAACTAGACCCACGTTGAGTCCAGCTATTCAGTAGTTTGTTTTCGATCGTTTAGTTTGTAATCTATTGATTGGGGTATGTTTCGCCTCAACAAGGAGATTCCATGCACATCATTTCCCACAAATTCGTTTTGCTAATTTCTATCCTTACGCTTTTAGTGAGTTGCCAAACGAGCCGTTATTCTCGCGAAGTGGCTCAATCTTTACCTGATCCAGTTTCGGCTCAACAACCGCCTGAATATTTGGCTCCGCAATCCTTCGACATGTTATCGCAGTATACTCCTCACAAGTACGAAGTCTTATTCACCGATCCTAAATGTGGCGTTTACAAATATAAAAGTGAAGTCGAAGTAAAGGATCAAACTGGAAAAAAACTGACGCAGAAACCAGAAAATGTGTACTGCAAAAATTTTTATGATTTAAAACGCTCGGGTGATCAACTAACTAGTCCTCAAAATAAATTAATCACCTGGATTGATGATCCAAAGACCACAGAAGTTTACTTCACGTATTTTTCATTCAGCAATAAGGCCGTTAAGAATGCTTTGTGTAAAGCGGTTCAGGAGCGGAATCTTAAAATTAAATTTGTCTTAGATAACGGACAGGATATGAATCGGGCCAATGAACTTATAGCTTGTAATCCCGCCAATATTGAAAGAAAACTTCGCGGATCTGAAGGTGGTCTCGGTTACGCTCATAACAAATTTTTTATCATCAACCCGAATACGCCGGGTGAATTTAAAGTTGTTTTCAGTTCGGGTAATATGAGCTCCGGCCCCGTGATCCATCATGAAAATTGGAATTTTATCACCACAAATTCCCAGTCTCAATTTGCTCAGGCGCACCTGTGTGCCATGAAAGCGGAGTGGGGAGAAGATTCAGGCCACAGCCGCACGGCCTATATAAAATCCATCAGAACTTGTCGCGATTCTATTAAAACGCCGGTCGAAAAAGATGTTAAGGTTTTCTTTGTGCCCGGAGAAGGTGAAGCCGAAAAAGGCGTGACGGATGGAATTAAAACGGCGTCGGAATACATGATTCAAGGTGATGGCGTGTATCCCGGAATCGAAACGGCCGGCAAAATCTGGATTGGCGCCCACCGCTTTTTTTACAACAAAATGTTGAATGCTCTCGATGCGCGTATGAAGGCTAAGAACGATCGACCAGAAATACGAATTGTTGCCGATGATGATACTTTCTATGCTCAGTTTAAAGAATTTAAAGGTTTGAGTGATGTCATGCCGGCCGAGTACTACAATATTAAAAAATTAACTGATCGTGGCGCCGAAGCTAAATTTATGGAGACGAACGCGGATGAGCATCAGCTTCATCATAGTAAGTATCTTATTTTTGCGGACAAAAACGGAGACTTTACTTCGGTCTACACGGGATCAGCTAACTTGACGGGTGCGGGATTTAAAACGAACTGGGAAAATTCATATTTCATTATGATCCCGGAAGTGGTCCAACAATTTTCAAATCATTACGCCAAAATGTGGGATACTATGGCGACGGCTCCAAACCAACTTCCCACAACTCCGTTTGTTAAAGATATGCTCGTCGAGGCCCCCGAGATTAAGTAATCGAAAAAATGAAGAGAATTAAAGGAAAATATATGATTTATAAAATACCAGCGAAATTTGTAGCCAGCTCGCTGACGGTTTTAGGCTTAGCAGCTTGTGTTTCCCCTCATCCCGTAGGCTTAGATCGCACTCCAGCAGCAGCAGGGATTGTTGTCGAAGCTTTACCTCCGGTCAATAGCTCGGCCGATCAACTGGAAAAAATTTGGAATGATTATTGTGTGGGAGTCAGAAATTCGGTCGAAGTTCCCGTGCCTAACTACAAAAATGCTCAGGTTATTTCTGCCGCTAAAAAATTAGCGTTGGTAGAACCGCAGAGTTTCTATTTTTATTCAGGTCCTCTTTATGCTTACGGTTTAAAAAATGGAAAGGCATTGGTAGAACCACCTTCAAGTTTTCCTTCCAACATTCCTCAAACGGATGAGGGTCATAAAAATGCTCATGTTTTTTTGACGTTATTGTGCGGTGAGTTTCGTGATCGCCCGACATTGATTAAAGAAAAAATTAAATGGGTAACTCAGATGAATAAATTAACCGTCAAATCGCAGGTACCGATCAATTTAAAAACAGATCATCTTTGGAAAAGTATGTCGGCTGAATCTTATCAGTTTTACATTAATAATTCCGTTAAAATTTATAATATGAAAAAAAGAATGCAAGCTTCGCTGGAAACAACGGGTGCCGATGACAAAATCCAGGGTCCGGTGAAAATGGGGATTTACCAAGAAGAATCTCCGGTTGAGCCCTACACGATTTGTGAAACAAAATACATTTTTCATAAATATGTTATCCCTCAGAAAAATTTCGATTCAGATACAACGTATGCGCAATACAGAAATGACTACAAAAGATTCAAAGATAAAAGTAATTTCTGTTCTGCTGAAGATAAAGATTATTTGTATGACTTCCGTGGAGATTCAAATTTTAAACCAAACTCTCCGGAATCAAACGGCATGATTTGGTATTCATCGACGATTTCCAACAGCTGTATGCGATCTGCAGATGGACAAATCATACTTAAAGAAAGCGTGAAAGAAAAATTTGCCGCCAACCCCAATATTTGCCAAGATTATTTTACCGCGCCGTTTGCTCACCGTTGGTCTGCAGCCCGTGCAGGTCTTGCGACATGGTTATTTCACAGCCGTGAATTAGATTCCTTATTTGCAGACAGTGAGGACAACGTGACTGTATACCCAAGCTATTCAAATTTGGGAATGGCCTTTGATCATTCAGGTCGTGAAGACAAGCCAAAATTTTTACCGGAGTTTTTAAATAATCAAACTGAATACTGGAAACGAAATGACTTAGGCTTTAACACCATAACGGGATTGGGTACAAATCATCCTGACAAAGGCTTAGCGTTTGAAAGGCTGAGAAATTCAGTCAATCGTCACACCGACTGGTACGCCAGTGGGTACGATGATAAGGTTTCGGGTTCGGAAAAAATTAAAACTCAAGCCTATTCTCCTTTTGTCGCCAGCAGTTTTGAGATGCAAGCCTCTGATGGTTTTACTTCTCCGGGCGTAACGGTCAATTCTCCGGCCGACGGTTGCAAACACTGGATGTTTGTTTTTAAAATAAAACGTGATCAGTGGTACAGTTCAAGATCGATCGCCGAAGGTAAAAAAGTCGATTTTAATCGTAATTGGTTTGATGAAACCAGTTTAGGTACAAATCATTTAGCCGATAGCGAGCGGGCTTTAGATCGATTAGGAACGGCGCTCGAAGGCGAACTCGATTCGATCATGTATCTGAATAATATTTCTCAGACCAAAGGGATTCAGGATAAGTGCGGATCGGGGTTTAAAACAAACACGCAGGGATCACCGCAAACTGTACCGATCAATAATTAATTTGAATATCACCCCAATCTTCCGTCTTGATCAGGGGAACTCCAAATTTTTTTAATTTTTTAACGGTCTCCGCGTGGGGATGCCGATACTTCTGAAACCGAGCGCTAGCAACGACTTGTTGAAGGCCAGGAAGATCACGAAGTAAGCCATCACCCGTGGCCGTGCGGCTTCCGTGGTGACCCAAGACAAGGTATTTGATACTTGGCTTGGAATATCTTAATCGACCTTGCCAAAGCTTCTCCATTTTTGTCGAAGAATCTCCGGGCATTAAAAATGAATGAAATTGTTGGATGATCGATCGATCATTTTTATTTGTGCTGTTCGAATTATAGTAAATAATTTGACCGGCCGTTTCGCAATAAGGGATCCCACGCGGTTCGTTAATCAAATGTTCTGGAGGTCGAACGGCCCAGCACGTTTTTATCGAGTTTTGAAAAATAAGGTCTAGAAAAGCGTAATGATCCCAGTGAGCATGAGAAAGATGAAGGATATTTTTTCGGTTCGAACACTGGGATATAAACTGCTTTTTAAGCTTTTTCGATTGAAAAATTTCTCCGCCAAAATCAAAATGATCACAGCTATCATTTTGTATCCTTGTCGCCCACAATCCTTGGCCGACATCACGAATAATAAAATAATCTACACGAACTGGAGCTTGAAGAAGAGTTAATTTAAAAAAACAAATCAAAAAGACAAAAAATTTCATTTTAAGACCGGGGCTTTCGAAAAAATAAAATGAAGTGACAGAGAAAAATAAGAGCCCAATTCAAAAAAGAAACCGTCGAAATTTCTAAATAACTGGGTCGAGAAAAAAATTCAAAGGCTGCCAATGACTTGTTCAGACTGATCAAGAGATAAGAGAAAAGCGGCTCAAGGGGGTGAAAAATGACTGTGAGTAAAGCAAAAGGAAATAAAATATATTCTAGAAGCGGCGTGACCAATACGCAGATAACAATGGTGCTGATCTGTGGAAAACCCAAACCTAAAAAGCAAAAAGTAAATGAAGTGTAAAAAATGATTTGTCTGAAAAAAATCGAAAAAGATTTAAATTTTTCGGCATAAATTTCTAACACGAGGGCTGCCAGCCAGCTCATTTGAAGGCTCAAAGAATTTACCCATTGGTAATTGAGACTGATGGTCGAAAGACCGGCCAAGAGTAATATATAATGTTTTGGCCAATGCTGATGATTTCCATGAAGCCCAAGTGAAATCAGTAAAAAAATAAAACTGCGGGTGACGGGCGGATTAAACAAACACATGGCTGCGTACAAAAAAAGAAGCACCACCAGTCCGCCGACAAAGAATTTATTGAAAAAAAACTGGCTGATTTGTGTCAATATTTTTTGAATGAGAATCAAATGAGAGCCGGATACAACGAATAAATGGATCAATCCCGTAGCGGAATAAAGTTGCCTGTCAGAAAAGCTTTCAAAATTTTTGCCGCAGACTAAAGCAGCTAGTGTAGCTTGAGATGTGGATGAATTTGGAAGCTGATCCAGGCAACCATGGTGCAGAAAAAGAGACAGCTGTTGCAATTCCGACAGGATCGAGAATCGAAACTGAAACTGAGTGAAGATGAGAAGAATACACAACCACGGTAAAAGCATAGATTGCACAGGAGAAAACTGTCGGCCACCTTGTAAGATTTCAGGAAAAAGCATTTAAGAAAAGTTCAAATATTATAAATTTGTTAATCAAAACAGATATTTAACTCTGATCAAATTGGCATCAAATCGCTAAAAGCCTGATTATAAACGAGTCTTACGTCTAGAATGACTACTTATAAACAATTTATGTGGAAAACTTGACGTGGTTTGGTTGAAAAAAAACGAAACCTCCCGTGTAATAGAAAGAGACTCAGTTCGTAAAAACCGCACGGAATTTTTTTCAAATAAAAAATTGAAATAAATTCAGACAAAAAATTGGAGAAAGCATGAATGTAAAAATATTTATTGTAATGATGACTGTGACACAAATGGCTTTTTCAGCCATCCCCAATAAGTCAAAAAATAATCAAATAAACTCTTTAGCGCCCACGGCTCGAGAACAAGCATTGTATGAACAACTAGCAGGTAAAAATGCACCTGAGCCAGTTACAAATAAAGTAATGGCCTCGGCTAGCAAAGCTTTAACTTTAGCTCGGCAAAGCCGAAGTGAAAAGAATTATATTTTGGCCCTGAAACGATATAATTTTGTCCTTAAATATTATCCAAAAACCAAACAGGCTCAACTCGCACTGAATGATAAAGTTTCATTGTATAAAGAAATGAATTTGACAGAGCCAGCAAATTACAATCAGAAAAAATTGATGCTGCAGGCTCGAACTCCGGCAAAGCCCAACGCGACCAAAAGGTAATTTGTCATGAATCGGTTTTTACCAGTTGCTTTTGCAGCCCTTCTTTTTCTGAATCAGCCGACCGCGGCTGCCGAGGTTCGCAATGGTAATATCGATGATCATAATAAAACCAGTAGTTCGTTCGTGGTTGATCCGGATCCATTAGATCCTCTTCCGGTCAAAAAAGAAAATATCAAAGATGGTGACGAAATTATACTAGATGATATTCGCCAAGTGATTGATAGCAAACCTCAAAAAAACCAAAGCAGAGTTTCCGAGATTTCACCCGGTCAAAAGATCCGCAAAACAAAAAAATCAAAGAAAACTCAGAAGAAAAAATCTTCCGGTCAGTTGAATGCGGATAATGCGGACAGCAGCCTAGAGAATCGCATTCATCGCACCTATCAAAAATTTAATACGGAACCAACTTCTGCCGAGGAGTGGGCCCAAGCAACTTCGGGACAAAAAGAAAATATTTATGTTGTGCAGAAAAAAGATACCCTTTTTAGCATCAGTAAAACTTTATTTGGTGATAGTAAATTTTGGCCCAAAATTTGGGCGCTTAATCGTGGAGATATTCTGAATCCGCATCAGATATTGCCTGGTATGAAAATTCGATTTTTCGCCGGTGATACGGAAAACCTTCCGACTCTCAGTACGGGCCCTCGAAATGGCGAATCGGAAAAGAATTTGTATTTTACTCAAGACACCGAATTCCAAAAAATAATGATCACTGATGGTAAAAAAAATAAAGATCAGTATCCGGCAGTTATCCCTGACAGTCTTCCGCTGACCCGCAACCAAGCCTATTTCGCGAAAAATTTGAAGCAAGACCAAATTGATATTAAAACTTTTGAATACGTTGATAAAATTCAGCATTTAAATCCGTATATTTTAACTTCAATGGAGCTCCAGTCTGATTTTGTCGTCGAGAAAGAGCAGTTTCCATATCTGATTTGCAAAGAAGGTCAGTTTGTTCCGATCGTGAAAAAAAGTAATGCTGAGGCTTCCACTCCGGGAAAATATTTTATTGTGCAAAAAATTTCGAAAGAAGGCAGTCAGTTTAAGAAAACCAATAAATATAAAACGGTTGGTGATGTGACTATCAATGAACAAAATCAAATGCGTGTCAGTAGTTGTCAGGATCTGATGAACGGTGAAAGTCTAATTGTTTCGGCAGAAAAAGTTCGTGGTTTAAGTGACCCTGATGAAACTTTTGATTTTTCAGCCCGCATCGTAGACGGACTGGAATACCCCGGACAAAACTTTTACGCCGATAATCAGTACTTGGTGATCAACATCGGCGGATTAAATGTCGATACCGGCGCCAAATTATCGGTTTTTTCAGACGAGCTGGGTAAGAAGGTGGGAACAATACGAATTTTACGCCGCTCAGGAACCATGGCGATTGCCGTTGTCACTCAAACTTATGACATTATTAACAGTGGCGATAAAATAATCGAGTAATATTTATTTATGGGATTTCGCGGGGCAGATTTCAATCGGCGTTCCCTCATTCACAAACGGAAAAACGGAATCAATTTGATCGTTTCGAACGGCCATGCAGCCCTGAGTCCAATTCGTTAAATTAATGGCGTTAGCCACGATGATGTTCTGAGCTAGAGTGATTTTGTTAGACATTCCGTGAACCATGATCGCACCACCGGGACTGACATTGTATTTTTTTGCATAAGACAAATCATAAGCGTTGGGGTAAGACACACCCAGGGATTTGTGAAAATCCGAATGAATATTTTTCGACGAAATAAAATACGTTCCCTCCGGAGTTCTTTCGTCGCCCTCAAGAATTTTAGCCCCTTGTCCATCGCCGAATGCCGAAGTAAAAACAAAGGTCACTTTTCCTTCATGTAGAAAATAAATTTTTCGATCGGTTTTAGAAACCAAAATAAGATCGATCGGATTTTTATCATTAACCGTTTCCGTAGGTTTCATCGAAGAAAGGGCTGGAATTAAATCGCAGTGATGAGGAATGGTCACAGGCTTTGGCGGAATCTGAGCGTAGGTCCAGATTGAAAATCCCGTGAAAGCCGCAAGAGTTGTGAGGAGTGTCTTCATACTCATAGCGTATCATAGCGAACTCAAATTGGAACACTAATTGTAAAGATCTTGTTTATGAATAAAGCTCTTCTTTTTAAAGCCCTGCAAAGACGAAATAGATATCGAAATCCGGATCATCGACTCGAATTGACCGAATCAAATATTTTCTCGAAATCAGAACTCCTGCAAGCCGCTTTGTATATCGATAAACTCCAAGCTGCGGGAATCAAGTATACTTATCCGGGTGATGAAAATTATCCGATGGCTTTCTATAAAATGATCGAACCCCCTTTATTTTTTGAATTCATCGGACAGCCATGCTGGAAGCAATTCGATCTGATTTCGGTGGTGGGTTCGCGGGATTGTCATGATCTAACTACGCAGTGGATTAACACACAGCTTATTGCTTTTCTTAAATTAGATGAAATAGGGTTGGTCAGCGGTGGAGCCCTCGGAGTCGATTTGAAATCGCATGTGGCGGCGCTTCGGTCAGGGAGACCGACTATTGTGGTTCTTCCGTCGGGTTTGGCTGAAATTTACCCGAAAGATATTAAGTATCTCGTGGCTGAAATTATTAATGCTGGGGGAGCCGTTATCTCTGAATTTGAACAGCACCAGAAAATCCATAAATCTTTTTTCTACTTCCGTAATCGTTTGATAGCCTCGTTAGGACGAGTATGCCTAGTGGTTCAAGCCGGAATCAAGTCAGGGACGATGCTCACGGTCCATCATGCGCTTCAAAACGGAAGGCCGGTGGTCACCATCCCAGCTCATCCGGGGTTAAATGAATTTACCGGGAATATAAAGCTGATTAACGAAGGCGCAACATCTGTTACAGATTGCGTAAGTCTTTATGATTTCTGGAGGGGTGAATCATGGTCTGGGTACTAAGAAATCCGTTCAAACGCCTTGTGTAGTTATAAAAAAAATCTATAAGCCCTACGGCTAGTGTCTGCTCATATTATAGTCCTGAATATATAAAAAAATGAAATATTCTTAAAAAAAACTTTGAAAAATTCTCATGAATGCACTTAAGATATATGTAAGGGAGGGGCGATGTGGTCAAGGATGACCATGGTGGTAAGGATGCTACTGCGTCGTCTCGTTTTTTTGGTCATTAAGTCTGTCAATCAGATTTCCGATTCAATCTTCAATTTAATTTTTTTCTTAAATTCAAAAAAGCAAAAATCATAAAAATAATATTTGAGCTCCATGTGGCTAAAACCACCGGTAGTCGGCCATTACGGGCCATTGCCTCGAACCCTAAATACAGTATCCAGTACAAAATAATAAATCCAACGGATAGAACAAAACCAGATGACTTGGCTCCGCGTCGATCGTTCTGAATTCCAAACGCGACCCCGATTAAAGCAAAAACGAAGCAAGCAAAGCTCAGAGCCGAGCGTTTATGGTACTCGATATTGAAAGTTTTTTTTTCGTCATCGGAAAGCTTTTCATCGGCCATTCTGTCATTAAGCTCACTTAATGACAGCGAAGGCGGAGATTTTTTACGCTCTTCAGAGCGGATGGGATCATTCAGAGAAACGTCATAAGCCTCAAAATTAATGATGGTGTGATTTTTCCCGCTGCGATGGATTTCCCCGTTAAACAATCGCAATAAAATGCTATGGCCGGGGTTGACGGTGTCGGGGATGATCTCTCCGCGCGGGGCAATTATGGTGATTGGAGAGGATTCTTTCTCGTCATAAATAAACAGATTCTGCAATTTTCCCGTTTTACTATCGACTTTGTTGGCGTAAACCACCATGTCAAAAAATCCTTCTGAAAATGCACCTTCTTTTATCGATGCCGCCGCTTTGGTGTTCCCTAACTGGGTAATGAGAAGTTCGAACTGACGGTTTCCCCAGGGAGCCATGAAAAAAGCGGTTTGGGCCGAGAATACAAAAACCAAGGCGCTTAAAAATACCGCCGGAGAAAGTAGAAACCATCCCGAAATACCAGTGCTTTTCATAGCGATAATTTCTGATTCGGTAGAAAGGCGATTATAAGTCATCAAGACAGCAAATAAAAGACTCATCGGAAGAAGAATTGGAAGAAACGAGATACTCATGTAACCGATAATGTCCAGGAGTGTGGAGATCTTAATTCCGTGGACCAGGACGAACTCGGTCAAGCGCAGGGCTTGAAACATGAGAAGAATTGAGACAAATATCACTATTCCCAGTAAAAACGCTGGTAGCATTTCAGATAAAAGGTAAATTATGATTCTTCTCGATCGCCACATAAAATCAATTTACATTATTTCTTTGCGTTGGTCATGGATCAACTTTTAGAATAGACGAATGGATAGAGTACTCTTAGTTATCGATAACGTTCAATTCAGTGGGCATCTTGAAAACACCTTGCGAAAGCTAGGTTACACAACTGATGCGTTACAAAACGAGTACAACCTAACGGAACGTATCCTTTCGTTTAATCCAGATATTATCGTAGCCCGTGGAACCAGTCATCGTCTGTCAGCCATGAAGGTAGGAAAAAGGCTCAAAGATAATGTAAAATTCCTCGGTAAAGTAATCCTAGTCTTCGCGCCGGAGAATATTCCGGAAAAAGCGCAGTTAAACGGGATCAAAGCTGACCTCATTTTGGAAGAGCCCGTCACGGCGCTGCGGATTGCGACGAGCATTTTGAATTTAGATTCAGTGGATAAGCCGGGTATGCGAGATCGCCTGTACAAGATGGTTCATGATGATCCCACATTCCGAGATCAGGAACAATCTTATCTGGTTCAGCATGGTCGCAGCATCGAAGATGAACTTCAAATGGTACGCGGGAGCGCCAGTGCTCCGGTCGTTAATCTTACAGAAATACGACTTAAAATACAAAATGAGCTTCAGGGCTACGCTTTCAAGCAGTCAGCAAAGATCGAGGCCTATAATCAACAGATCGAAAAAACCAATATTGACTTGAAAAAAGGCCTGAGTAAGAGAAAAACTAAAGAAGAAAATAAAGCCAATCGCAAAGACTGGAATATACCTGCTTCCAAAGAGGCCCAGGAATTAGATCAGGCCAGAAAAGATTTTACGAACGAGCTTTTTAAAAAAAAGCTGACTTAATAGACCGACTTAATATAACTTAATATAAGGAGAAGCTATGGGACAATTTACAAAACCAGTGACCGATGCCTCATTTGAATCTGACGTGTTAAAAGCCAACGAACTTGTGCTCGTGGATTTCTGGGCGGAATGGTGCGGTCCTTGCCGTGCTTTAGGACCAAAGCTCGAAGAGATCGCTCAGGAAATGAGTGGAACGATCAAAATCGTTAAGATGAACGTTGATGAAAATCAAAAAATTCCGGGCTCTTTTGGAATCCGTGGAATACCGGCCATGCTTTTATTTAAAGGTGGAAACAAAGTTGGGGAATTAGTCGGAAATCATCCCAAAGAGGATATCGCCGCTTTGATCAAGAATCATATCTAAAGTTCCACCCTGGAACCGTCTAATTTTTTTACGGTCTAATAAATAATATAGAAAAATGTCTGATTTTCGAAGAGATCTCAGACTTTTTTTTTATTGCTTAGAATTTTTTGAGCCCTTCGTGTATAAATGTCCTTGTTAACAAATAAACAGGAGATCTTTATGATGAAACTTATTTTCCCATCACTTTTAACACTGGCCTTTTCCACGGCTGGATTCACTCAAACTATTTTGCGATCGGCGCAAATCACTTTAAAAAATTCGAAATATTCAGTGGAAGTTCGGATTGAAAAAGATCAACAGGGTGCGGGCATGGATTCGAAAGTGGCTTTAGTTTCTTACGGCGATCCTGAAATCGCGGGACATGGATTTTATACGTGTGAAGAGACTTTGACCATCAAAGGCGATGTAAAAATGACTTACACTTTAAAGAATGCTTCTGGACAAGTGATCGGACAGCAAACGGTTGCTCCAATTTTAGAAGCTCGTAAGAGTCAAGCGGCTAACTCCGATTCAGTTTGTCAGAGTTTATTTCCAACTCGGGTAGGAGCGGAATTTTCGAAACCCGATGAATTTGTGAATTTCAAAACGGTTGAAGGTGTTTTAAGTGTTTCGGCTCAATTTTCCGCTTACGTTATCAGTGATGAATCATTTGCGGCGTCAGTTAATGAAAATTCACTCGTTCAATTACGTACTTTTTTAAATAACACCAACGGACAAAATGCGCCATTGATTGATTTATCAAATCCTCCGGTCAAACAGGAAAACCCAGATTGTTCAGCTGATCCTTACCACTGTAACTAAGGTTTTTAAATCTGATGTTAAAAAAAAGCGATCCTTGTAAGGTCGCTTTTTTTATTTCAGCATAGCATCCAAGCGGCCTTCTTCTTCTAAGGCTTTCAAATCGTTGTACCCCCCAATGAGTTCATCGTTAATGAAAATCATCGGCACGGTTTTCCAGCCCGTTTTTTCTTTCCATTTATCCAGTTCATCTAAATTATTTGAAAGATCTAAAACCTCGTACTTAATTCCTTTATTGTCTAAAAGAACTTTAGCACGGTCGCAATAAGGACAAGGATTTTTTTTAATCATGAGAACTTTTTGAGCCATTTGTAACTTCCTTATGTCAGCAACTGATCTAGTTTTTGTTTAAACTCAGTTGGTTTTTTTAATATTTTAACTTCATCAAAGATAGACTGAATTCGATCATCCGTCACGCGTAACTGATTGAGCCACTGTTTGGTGCGGGCTGTGGCAAAGTCTTCGTTCAAATAAGCCTCACAAGCCTTGAAAAAACCGGGAAGTAAACGAATCGGTTGATATTTTGTATCCTGATCGATTTGTTTAATTTGACTGAATAAATACGGATTTCTGAGAGCGGCTCGTCCAATCATAAAATCTTGGCAACCGGTGACCTGTGCGCAGCGCTTGAAATCATCGACGGTCCAAATTTCTCCGTTGGCGATAATTTTTATTCTAGATTGTTCTTTTATTTTGGGAATCCATTCCCAGTAAGCCGGCGGTTTGTAGCCGTCGGTTTTGGTTCGACAATGAACCGTGAGCCAAGCCGCACCAGCTTCTTCGGCCGCCTTGGCGTTCTCGAGGCAAACCCGGGGATCATCAAAGCCTAATCGGATTTTAGCTGTCACCGGGATATGAGCGGGAACTTTTTTTCTGACAGTGTGAATAATATCAAAAATACGATTTGAAGATTTTAAAAGCGTGGCACCGCCGTCGTGACGATTCACAGTTTTGGCCGGGCATCCGAAATTAAGATCGATCCCTAAGGCGCCTAATTCAGCCGCGCGACTGGCATTTTCCGCAAGGGGTTCGGCGTGCCCCCCGAGCAGCTGAACAAAAACCGGCGTGCCGGCCCGGGTGCGAGATCCTGTTTTAAGTTCGGGACAATTTTCAAAAAAAACACGATCCGGATACAGCTTATCCGTCACGCGCAAAAATTCGGTCACGCACTGATCGATGCCACCAAGGCCGGTCAAAAGATCGCGCATGACAAAGTCGGTAACACCTTCCATTGGTGCGAGAAAAAGATTAACCATGTTTTTTGACAATATAATTAAAATCTTTATCGGTGACCGGTTGAATGGAAAGGCGAGACCCTTTTCGTATCACCAGCATATCTTTTAAGGCTTCGATCGTTTTAATTTCGTGTAAAGTTAAAGCTTTTTTGAAAGTGGATTTGTATTTTACTTCGACACAGTACCAAATCGGCTTTTCTTTCGTGGCTTTGGGATCAAAGTATTCCGATTTTTTATTAAATTGGGATGCATCAGGTACCGCTTTCTGACTGACAGTGGCGGCGCCAACGATGCCGGAAGGATCCGTACTCGAATGGTAAAAAAGAATTTCGTCTCCGATGTTCATGTCGTTCATCATGTAATTACGCGCTTGGTAATTGCGAACGCCTTCCCACAAAGTTTTTTTATCGGTTTCGAGTTGATCAATCGAGAAAACATCGGGCTCTGATTTCATCAACCAAAATTTTTTTGTTTTTGTACTCATGGGGGACAAATTAGCTGACCTCTGAATGGCAATCAATGGAATTCATTGTCTAATTCGGGTTTAAAGTTTAAGCTAAGCGCATGAAAAAAATAAATTCCTATATTGTGATTACCGGTGCTTCATCGGGAATTGGAGAAGCCACGGCGCTTCGCTTAGCTCGGGCCAAAAAATCGCTTATTCTCTGTGCCCGAAGAAAACAAAGACTCGAAGCTCTTAAAAAAGAATGTCTTCATCTAGGTGCGGTAGACGTCATTTGTTTAACTCTGGACGTGACTCAACCGACCACCTTAGAAACCTTTTTAAAGAAAAATCCCAAACTCAGAGTACAGAGTTTGATCAACAGTGCTGGATTAGCTCGTGGCAGCGAATTGGTTCAGTTTGCTGATCTGACTGATTGGGAAGCCATGATAGATACCAATATCAAAGGCCTGCTTTACACCACTCGCACTTTGCTTGAGCATATCATTCGTGAACGAGGTCATATCGTCAATTTGGGATCGGTCGCTGGTCGCTTGATTTACGAAGGCGGTGCCGTGTACTGCGCCACTAAATTTGCCGTACGCGCTTTTAATGATGGTTTACGTATGGATCTTAAAGGCACCGGTGTGCGCGTGACCAACATAGAGCCTGGCATGGTGAATACGGAATTTAGTCTGGTTCGCTTAGGGAGCAAGCAAAAAGCCGAATCGGTTTACCAAGATATGATGCCACTGAGCGCCACTGATATTGCGGAAAGTATTTTCTGGTGTTTGAATCAGCCGGCCCATGTTAACATTCAAGAACTTGTGATTTACCCGACAGATCAGGCCAGCGTAGGTCAAGTGGTTCGCGGCGAGAAAAGCATTAAAAAATTAATTCGGAGTTAATCCTATGTCAGAATTTCGTATCGAAAAAGATACCATGGGCGAAGTTAAAGTTCCCGCAAAAGCATTATGGGGAGCCCAAACGCAACGCTCGACCGAAAATTTTAAAATCGGTGGAGATAAATTTCCACGCGAGATGATTAAAGCTTTAGGAATTTTAAAAAAATGTGCCGCTCTGGTCAATGCTGAACTGGGTTTGTTAGATGCGAAGAAAACTGAATTTATTGTGAAGGCCGCCGATGAAGTTATTTCAGGAAAACTGGATCAAGAATTTCCATTAGTGGTTTGGCAAACAGGTTCCGGCACGCAAACCAACATGAATGCCAACGAAGTAATCGCCAACCGTGCTATGACTTTACAAGGAATGACTCTACCTTCAAAAGATATTCATCCCAATGATGATGTAAACAAAGGCCAAAGCTCGAACGACACCTTTCCTACGGCCATGCACATCGCGGTGGCGGAGCGCATCCACAGTCGCCTTATTCCGATGCTAGAAAAAATTCACAGCGCCCTTGATAAAAAATCAAAAGAGTTCTCTTCAATTGTTAAAATCGGTCGGACTCATCTGATGGACGCGACGCCTTTAACTTTAGGTCAAGAATTTTCCGGTTACACCACTCAAATTAAAAATTCCATTCAACGAATAAAAAATACTTTACCGCACCTTTATGAATTAGCTTTGGGTGGAACGGCGGTCGGAACCGGTCTTAACACCCATGTTAAATTTCCAGTGTTGGCCGCGCAAAAAATCGCGACAGAAACTCAAATGCCTTTTGTTACGGCTCCGAATAAGTTTGAAGCCTTAGCGTCCCATGACGCTTTAGTGGAAGTTCACGGTGCCTTAAAAACTGTGGCGGTTTCACTGATGAAAATTGCCAACGACATTCGCTTTTTAGGAAGCGGTCCGCGCTGCGGAATTGGTGAAATTAATTTACCAGAAAATGAACCGGGCTCTTCGATCATGCCGGGTAAAGTAAATCCGACACAAAGTGAAGCCATGACCATGATCTGCGCGCAAGTTTTAGGAAACGATGTGGCGGTCAACATTGGCGGAGCCACCGGACATTTTGAACTGAATGTTTTCAAACCGCTGATTGTTTTCAATTGTCTCAATTCAATTCGCCTTATTTCCGACGCCTGTGAAAGTTTTGTGGATCACTGCATCGAAGGAATTGTGGCGAACCGGGTTCAGATTAAAAAACATCTCGATAATTCATTGATGTTAGTCACGGCTCTCAACCCGCATATCGGGTATGATAAGGCCGCACAAATCGCAAAGACTGCGCATAAAAACGGAACGACTTTGAAAGAAGAAGCCGTTCGGTTGGGGCATTTGACCGCGGAACAATTTGATCAGTACGTCAAACCAGAAACCATGATTGGGCCCTTGGCTTAATGACGGGAACTTCAGAAATGAATCCTATTTTGTCGAAAGCTTCGTGGTTTGCATCAGACGACATTCAACCTTATGTGTTCGTGCGTCCGGAAAATAGTATTGCTTATCCGGGAACTCGGCACGTAACCGATTGGTTTAAAAATAAAAAACCGATTTATAAAAATCCTTTAGACCTTAAAGAACTTCCGTTTGCCGAGGCCATTTACCAACTTGAATGGAAAGCGTTCGGAGACAAGGATATGGCGATACCTCGTTGGGCCTTTTACGATTGCGCCGCCATGCCCGGATTTATTGCGGGCTTTGCTGGTCGGACTTCGAAATTACCAAAGAAGATTTTAGATACTTTGGGCTATTCGACGGATCAAGAATGGTGTCCACTTTCTTTATTTATTATTATTCCGACTATGCACAAAGGTGAATGGGTAGCTTATGATCTGTGCGCCATCAATTCCTTACTTCCGCGAGAAGAACAATTTTACGGAATGGGTTTTTTATCAAAAGCGTTTGCTTTGTGGTACGCCAACGTTGAACAGTGTTCGGGAATGACTCAGTGGGGAAGTCCGTCATTAAGGCTGCATTCTAATTACGGGCACCTTGAAATGATTGGGTCCTATGCACCGCTACATACCCATGCTATGACCATGACTTATCGTTGCCAAGTGGATGTAAATGGCTGGGAAAAATTTTTCAACAAAGAAGAAGACATCGCATTTTTAGAAAAATACCGTTTAACTAGTTACGTGGTCGACCCTCAGAGTGAATCATCCATGATCGCTATGCAAAATCGAATTCAAAATAACGAAGGGCCGTTTTATTTAAGCGCCTCGGAAATTTACAAGACAAAATTAACTGATCCCCAACGGATTTACCAAATCAAAAGAGAGAATACATGAGTGAATTAACTTTGCCTCCCGTCGCCAAATCTTTTTATACTTTTTGCAAAAAATGCGATATTGATCGTTATCATAAAGTTTTAGCACACACTTCAGAGACCACAGCTAAAATTGAATGTGAAGTTTGCCACAGCCGAAAATCATTCAGCTTACCTAAGCCTGGATCAGAAGCTCGTAAAGCCAAAGCCGCTACGGTCAAGACTGCGGCTCGTAAATCGTCTCACACTGGTGAATACGAATTGCGTAATCAAAAACAAGCTCATTCAGAGGCCGTGACCTTTAATATTAAGTTACAGTTTAAAGATAACCAAAAAATTTCACACCCTAAATTTGGAATTGGTTTCGTGCAAAAAGCTCACGATGATAAAATCGAAGTGATCTTTGCGGATGAAATTAAATCTTTAGTTCATAATCGCGTCTAAATGAACTGGCTCGAGGGACTTAATCCCGAGCAGCAGCAAGCTGTCAGTCACAACTACGGACCCTTATTAATTTTAGCCGGAGCCGGCTCAGGTAAGACCACGGTCTTAGTGGCACGCACGGGTCGCCTGATCGATGAAAAAATTTGTGAAAGTAAAAGTATTTGCGTTTTGACGTTCACGAATAAGTCAGCGCGTGAACTTAAGCTGCGGGTGCAAAAAAAAGTCGGTCAGCAAGCCAAAGGTTTATGGGCAGGAACTTTTCATTCGTTTGGCCTTCAGTTGCTTCGCAAAAACTACAAGCTGGTGGGTTTACCCGCTCAGTTTGGAATACTTGATCAATCTGATTCTCAGCACGTGGTGAAAGATCTGATTAAAAATATTAAAAATTCCACCAAAGAAAAATTTGATATCGATAAGATTTTAAATCTTATTAATCTTAATCGGTGCGGGAAAAAAGCGTCTCCGGATTTTGTCCCGGAGTATCATGAAATGGCGGAAGTCTTAACTCCGTTGTATGAACGTGAACTCAAAAAACTGGGCGTGACCGATTTTGAAGGATTATTACTCGAACCCTTAAGATTATTTAAAAAATATCCAGAGGTGTTGGCCACGGTCCAAAATCAATATCAGCAAATCATGGTGGATGAATTTCAAGACACGAATAAAGAACAATTAGAACTGGTTAATTTTATCGCGGCAAAACATCTTAATTTGGCAGTGGTGGGTGATGATGATCAATCTATTTACGGTTGGCGCGGGGCCGAGATTCAAAATATATTAAATTTCCCTAAAGCCTATGATCGATGCGAAGTAATCAAATTAGAGCGAAATTACCGATCAAGTTCTTCCATCTTAGATTTAGGTAATGCCGTAATTCAAAAAAATATAAAACGTCATGGTAAAGTTTTAAAATCTGAAAAAGTGAAAAAACCTGAGCATGAAAAGCCAGAAGTTTTTGTGTTAGAAAATGAAGACGAAGAAGCTGATTTTGTTTGCCGTGAGATCATGAACTTTAAAGCTAAAGGCGCAAATTATAAAGATATTGCCATTTTATATCGATCGAACACTCAGGGTGCTTTTATCGAATCCAGTCTTCGTCGCAATCAAATCCCCTACAGCATTACTGGTGGTACTTCGATTTTTGATCGTAAAGAAGCCAAAGATTGGCTGGCCTTTTTAAAACAATCCATGGACGACGATGAAGTTTCCTATCGCCGCATATTTAATGTCCCTCCGCGAGGATTAGGGGATACAACTTTAGAAAAATTAGCCGCTTATGCTGAAACTCATCATTTGAATTTACCGCAGGCTTCTAAAAAATGGTTTAAGGCGGAAATTTCGGAAAAACAGGGCGAAATCATCGATCAGTTTAATAACTGGTTGTGGACATTTCCCACCCGGCTTTTAGAAGATAACACCATTGGCGATAGTATCTCGAAGCGATTCGAATTTTTAGTGCGAGAAATTGGATACCGGGATCATCTGATGAAAAATACCATCGATCCGGTTACGGGATCGGGCGCTATTTTTGATAAGCGTTGGCAAGTGATCGAAATCGTCGGACGAATATTAGAAAGCTTTGTGGGTCGCCGGGATCCAACGCTGCATTCCTTAAAAGCTTTTGTGGACAGTATGCAGCTTCGTGAAGATGTGGGCGATGACGAAGAAAAACAAAATAAAGTCCAACTAATGACTTTTCATGCCTCTAAAGGTTTGGAATTTCCGGTGGTGATTTTAGTCGGTTTAGAGGAAGATTTGCTCCCGCACAAACGTTTGGGCGGGGACATTGATGAAGAGCGACGTTTATTATACGTTGGCATTACCCGGGCCCAGGAGCGCCTGATTTTGAGTTATTGCCGAGAAAGAAAAAAACAGGGTTTGGTGCGCAAGGTCAGTCCATCACGTTTTTTATTAGAAACCAGCAATCAGCTGTACACTTTGTTTGAGATGGGATCTCGTCCTGTGGTCGGATCTGAGCGCGATGATTTGGTCAAAAATTTCCTGAACCGAACAAGTCCTAAGTAAAACCTAAATAGCGCCGTATTCCTGTGGCGAGTAAAGCTTCATTTGCAAGGCATGGAGCCCCTTTTGAAATTCGTCAGCTAGCAGATCGTTGATCAACCTTTGGCGGTCAATTCGAGATAAACCGTCGAATTTCTCACACACTAAAGTCAGCCGAAAATGTGTTTCACCTGAGCCTGGGGCTTCGCCGAGATGTTCAACATGGCTTGCGTGTTTATGACTGTCATCGAGTAATTCAAGATGAGAAGGGTGTAAAGATTCTAAGGCTTTGATAATTCGATTGTGACGATTGACCATAGACTTATTTATATCTTATATCTTGTTTCATGTCATACACTACCACGCACGTTGTTTCAGAAAATAATCATTTTATAGTGCTATTTAAGCCTCAAGGGGTGAGCGTACACAACCAAACTCCTAGTTTATTAGAATACGTCAAAGCAGAAAAAAAGCCGGAACATTTCGTGAACCGCCTGGATTTTGAAACCAGTGGGCTGGTCGTGATTGCACAAAACGAAAATCTGCACGAGCCTTTGCAAAATAGTCTACATAAAGGTGTTAAAAAGTACTCTGCCTTACTTCGTGGTGCTTTAGCGATCGATGAAGGGGCAAAAATTTTGTGGAACTGGCCGATCAGCGATAAAGCCGAAGGCCGAAGAAATCCTCAGGGAGATAAACAAAATTTGAAAGCGGCTGAAACAGAAATTAAACTCATTCGTAAGAATAAATATTTTTCTCAGGTTGAAATCGTTTTGAAAAGTGGCCGGCAGCATCAGATTCGTAAACACAGCGCTATGGCCAAGCACCCGATTGTGGGGGATAACCGCTATAATGAAGAAAAATATAATCTTAAAATAGCGAATATGTATCAAGAAAAACGCATGCAGCTTGAGGCCGAATCGCTTGAATTTCAGTTTAAAAACGAAAAATATAAATTCGAATTAAAAACTCTCGATTTGGATAAATTTTTTCTGAAATAAGGAGCCTTGTGGAATCAATCCTACGTGGCATTTTCGTTTTAATTGTCCAAATTATATCTTAGGCGAATTTTCAAATATTTCATCCATAGGCATCCAAATTAATGGGACCTGCGCCACACTAATGACAGCGACCATCGTGGGCATGCTATTTTAAAGTCCCAATTCCACCCACGTCACACCGTCTCCGCCAGATTCTGGTGTTCCAGCTTTCCATTTTTTCACGTAAACCGACCGCGATAAAAAACTACGAATAGATTTTTTCAAAGCTTCGGTGCCGTGACCATGAATGACTTTAAGTCGGTCTTCTTCTTGGCTGGAGGCTAAATCCAGTGCGTCTTCTAATGATGATAAGGCTTCTTCGACGGTTTTTCCACGTAGATCCACCGTGCGATCTTGATCGACTAAAGACACCGCACTGGCGCCGCTTCTTCTTACAAGTTGTGATGTGGGGTTGGCATATTTGTGCGCCGGTTTAAGTTCGGTCCAGTGGACCTGTAAACGAATCGACTGCGACAACACATAGACTTCACCCTTGGAATTTGGAGTGGATTGAATGATACCATCCTGGTTAATTGAGTTCACAAAGATTTTAGTTCCCGGTGGAAATTTTTCTGCAAATTCTTCAGCCGTTTGAATTTTTTTAGAATCGGCATTATTTTGTGAAACGCCGCCTTTAACGATTTCCGGTAAATTAAATTTAATTTCTTGAAGCGCGCGGTGTTTATCCATGGCCTCTTTAGCTTTCGCTTCAGAAATGACGCTTTCAACCGTTTTAGTGGCTTGCTTGATGGTTTTTTCTAATTCGCGATCTTTAGTCTCTTCGAATTTTCTAATCTGCTCATCAAGATCTTGTTTGCGCTTTTCAACATCTTTAATATCTTTACGGTATTTAGCTTGAAGGCCGGCAATATCTTTTTTCAAGTTTTCAATTTCTTCTAAACTTGAAATTTTTTGTTTAGCCAGCGGAGATAAATATTCGTGAGCATGAGATAAAATATGTGCGCTGACGCCCACGCGTTTTGCTGTCAAAAGTGCTAAAGAATCGCCGGGGATGCCCGATAAAAAATTGTAGCTGGGACGACCGGTTTGTGTATCGTATTCCAGCGATCCGTTTTTAATCACGTCGTCTTGGTGCCAACCGGTTTTAAGAGGCGATAAATGGGAGGTGATTACACCGTAGACCTTGTTTTTTGCATATTCATTAATGAAAGCACGAGCTAAAGCGCTGCCTTCTTCCGGGTCGGTGGAGCCGCAAATTTCATCAATCAGAACAAGGTTGTTGGCGCCTTTTAATTGAACGGCCAAATCGAGTTGTTTAAGGTGAGCGGCGAAAGTACTTAAGTCTTCATCCACACTTTGGGCATCTCCGATACAAGTCGCAATATTTAAGAAAAACGGCAAAACAGAATCGCGGCTGGCGCAAATCGGTAAACCGCAACGAGCCATCTGCGCCGCTAAACCAATCGCTTTAAGTAAAACGGTTTTACCACCGGCATTCGGGCCTGATAAAAGAAGAATACTTTTTTTAACATCAAGTTGAATCGTATTGGTGATCGGATTTTTCCCTGAAAATTTTAACAAGGGATGAAATAATTCTTTCAAATGAACTTCAAAATTTTCTTCTGGCGAATTTTCCGGAACAAATGAACAGGGCTCTGCTCCCAGCTGCACAGTTAATTGAGCTTTGGCTAAAATAATATCGGTGGCTAAAAGAATTTTTTTGGTTTTTTCAAAATGAATTTTTTGCGAAAAAAGATAAGTCGAAACCTCAATGAGAAGTCGTTCAATTTCTTCTTCAATTTCCACATCAATTTGTCGAAGGCGGTTGTTCGAGGGGACAGTGACTTCCGGCTCGATGTAAACTGTTTGTTTAGACTGAGAGCTGGCATGGACCACACCGGGGACGTAATGTTGAAGTCCACCTTTGATCGGAATAACCCAGCGGCCTTCGCGGGTGGTGACGTATTTATCCTGCAGCATATGTTCAATGTCGTGATCTTTAATTAAACGATCCATTTGATGTTGAATCTGCTTCGCTAAGGAATCTTTTTCTTTGGATAATCGATACAAAGTCTCTGATGCATCCATACGGATATCGCAGCTAGGCGTTATCAAAGCATCAATGGCCGATAAAGGTTCTTCGGCGTTAAAAATATCGTCATGAATTTCTTTGGCCCAAGCCGTTTCTTGAACTTTCAAAGATTCTTTTAAGGCGATGGTTTCAAGACAAAAATGACGAACGTCTTTTAATTCTAAAGTTTTAAGTACGGCATTTTTACGAAGTCGGGTAAACCAGACTTCGTAAAGATCTAAACTTTCCATGTGAGGCCGTACGCCGGAAGAAATCAAGAAGCTGGCGGATTCGATTTCATAAAAACTTTTCTCGGCTAAGGTTGCTGTCGCCAAAGGTTGCGTATGCGCTACTACTTCATTTTTGGTGATTTCACTGGTTGAATAATTTTGCAAGCGAGCTAAAATTTCATTCCAGTCTAAATTCTTGATCTGATAATTTGTTTTCGTCATTTATTTTTTCCCCGTTTTCAAAGGCCGATTAAGCATAATAAAAAAAATACCAAACACCAAAAGTAACCAATCCCAATGACCCCAACGTGTGTAAGCCGATTGCGGAGCTTTTGAATTATACGTGACATCATAAGTGCTCATCCAGGTTTGGTTCATTCTAGATCTTTCGAGCTCTTGTCCGTTAGCTAAAATCACCGAAGTAAAGCCTGTGTTGGTAGCCCGAACTAAGGGTCTCCTGACTTCAACCGCGCGCGCGAGTGTCATGGTCATATGCTGATAGGGTTCAGCCCAATCGCCAAACCATGAGTCATTGGTAACGTTAAAAATAATGTCTGTTCCTTTTTTTGAGAGCTCACGGGAAAATTGAGGATCCAGGGATTCGTAACAAATTTGAGGACCCACTGTGACACTTCGTTGCTTGGCCAAAAAGAGTTTTTTAGCGACCGGTCCGGGTCCGCGTTCGAAGGTTCCGACGAAAGGAAGCAGTTTGTAAAGAATGGGAAAAGTTTCTCCCAAGGGCATGTACTCGCCGAAGGCCAGCAGTTGAGATTTGTAATAGGCAGGCTGCTGAGGCCCATCTGGTCCAATAAAGAAAACAGAATTACGCGTTATGATTGATCCTAAATGATCTCGTTTTGTTTGATCATTGGAATAGGCACCCGTGATCAAAACTGAATTCCAAAGTTTAACTTGGGCTTGAATCTGACTTTGCATCGATTTCTGAGAGAAATGAGGATCCATGGGAATAGGCAGGGCCGTTTCCGGCCATAAAATAATATCGGGATTGAACTGAGGCTCTTGCGCTATTTTTTGACTGAAGTAATCATTAGTTTGGGAAATATATTTTCCAACAATCGCCGGTTGAAAACCGCGACCTAATTCGGAAATCATTTTTTCTTCATTTCCAATGTTTCCCTGCGTGATACTGAAGCTGACGCTGCGATCGGTTTTGGACCAAAGCGATTCTTTTGATAATCCGGTTAAATGCAGGACTAAGAAAGTTACGAAAATTCCTGCAAGCAGGCTGGTAAAAATTTTCTTATTTGTTTTGTATTGAAGAAATGCCGTGAGCAAAGTGGCTTGAATCAAAAAAATGAAAGAAGACAGGCCTAAAAATCCCACGGTGTCGGCCCACTGAAACACCGGCCACTTCATCCATAAAAGCGTGTAACCCAAATTCCACTGAAAAATACCCGGCCAAATTCTTTCGCTAAGTGACAGTAACAAAGCCATTAAAAAAATATGCTGAGTCGTCGTGAGTCGATATTTTCGTTTCAGCCACGTGGCGGAAGTCAGAGCGATCGGGACATAGATATTCATGAAGGTCGCAAAAAGCACCAGAGCCAATCCCGACAAAACAGGATTTAAATGACCAAATTCCGAGGCGGTATAATAGATCCAATTGAACCCGATCAAAGTAAATATGAACTGGGCCATCCAAGCCATCATGAATTGAGTCTTCAGCGTGGTGTTTTCGCCTTCGGCTTTTATCAGTGCGAACCAGAGGGGAATATAGCAAAAAAACAAAGCCCAAGCAGGAAAGGGGATGTAAGAAGTACCAACGAAAATTCCAGTCACCACCGATAATGAAAAAAAATGATATTTTCGCTTGAAATGGGATAAATTGTTGGCCATGCTAGTATATGTGGTACCATATGATAAATGAATTAACATCAGAAATTCTATTCCGCTGTCCATGCTGTCAAAAGTTATTTTGCACCGACAGCAGCGATGTTGATCATCTCGAAAACTCCTCGATTCAAAAGACTGAATTTCAATGCACGGACTGCACGGAAGATTTTTATTTATCACTTGAAAGATCAGCTACCGGTTTATTTCAAACGTTTAAAAGATCGCAGCACGAATTTGTTCACTGCACGAAATGCAATTTTTTAAAAAACAAACAAAATGATGAATGCCCGAGTTGCGGTGTGATTGAAACCCGTTACAAAGACATCGTGAAACTGGAAAATCCGCGCCTTTTTGAACTCAATCAAATGTGGTCAAGCGTTGTGACGGATTTGACCAATGATCAAGTTCATCAAGATTTTTTGAATTTCGCTCAGTCTATGTCGGCATTAAATTTCGCGGCTCAGAAGTATCTAGAACTTCAAAAAATCATGGGCCCTGATGAACTCACTGAAATGTACCTCAAACAGATTGAACTCCGTCTTGAAGCAGTGGCGAATAATTTCATGAGTATGGAAAAAGATAAAAATCTTGGTTTAGGATCAGCTCAGAGAAATTTCCTGGGTTTTGAATATTCTTTTAGAAATATCTTGTTAGCTATTAGTTTTGTGGCCATTTTCTTTTTTGTATTAAACGTAATGAAGCCGGTCTTTCCTGCATTGAACGGACTTTTAATCGCTGTTGTAGTGCTTTCAACTGCTCTTTGGGCTATTTCAAAAAACCACACAAAAATGTTTTAGGTCTAATTTTGGTCCGACTCGGGAACGACTTCGGTTCCGACTTTTTCAACTTTTTTCTTTTTAATTCCCGGAGTTTTTAAAGTCTTTAAAAATTCTTGTCCAAAACTTGCCACATCATTTAAGTTTTTAGAGCTCTCATCTTGTCTCATGTTAGGGTCGTTTTTTTGATCGCGATTTGAGAACACGCGGCGATCTTGAACCGAACCGGAATCAATCCCCGAGAAAGCCGTTTTAGTGCCCTCAAGAATGGTCAAGGCTTTAAATAAATTGAGTTGACGAGATGTCCGTGTTTTACCCACCAGTGAACTGGTGCTATCCCCGGTGGCTAAAATATATTTTTTAATTTCAACCGCATTGTTGTACAAGTTTTTATGGGCCATCACTAATACGGCGGCACCGGTCACGAAAGCGGTGGCTTGTGACGTACCGGTCATTAAGCCGTAAGTGTTTTGTGGAAGAGATGATAAAATATTTTGACCCGGAGCTGCTATATCAACCGTTTCTGTTCCGTAATTCGAAGAAGAAAGCACTTCGGTTGTCGGGTCGATAGCCGTCACCGATATAATATTTTTTAATTGATAATCTGCCGGGTAGTAATGAAATTTATCTGAATTGGAACGCTCGTTTCCCGCAGCTGCGACAAATAAAATTCCTTTAGCTTCAGCCTTTTCAATGGCATCGTGTTCTTCTTGGGAAAAATCTGTTCCGCCACCGGAATAATTGATAATGTGAGCACCCATTCGTACCGCGTATTCAATTGATGAAACCGTATTTTTTAAATTATCATTATTAGGAACTTTTGGATCGAAATACTTGAGAACCATCAGGCTGACTTCCGGAGAAATGCCGCTGATTCCTTTATGATTTCCCGCTTCAGCACCAATAATTCCGGCGATATGAGTTCCGTGACCGTGGTTGTCATCCAATTTATTATTTGAAGAAACAAAATTCCAACCATGAACGTCATCAATAAAGCCATTACCATCATCATCGATACCATTAGTCGCTTTATTCTTTCCCTTAGCATCTAATCCGGTTTCGCCGGGATTTTGCCAAAGATTACCTTTTAGGTCTTCGTGCTTTTCGTCAATTCCGGTGTCGATGATAGCCACCACAACTTTTTTACTTCCCTTGGTCACCGACCAAGCGCGACCCGCGTCAGATTTTTTGAGACCCCAAGCTTGTTTGATTGCGGGGTCATTAAATAAAGCCGAGGGCTCGTTACTAATTTCACTTAAAGTATCTTTAGCCGGGTTTAATTCCAAATTACGCGTATCGGTTTTCTTTTTTTCTTTATTTGATTGCATGATACGGGCAGGATTATTTTCGGCTTTATTTATCAGCGAATAAGCGATCGTGACAACGCAAAAGCACCCGAATAAACCAATGATGGCCGCTAATTTTTTTTTGTTTGAAGACGTATTTTTCATACCTTGTGAATCGGTTTATCTAAGGTGAAACTAAACTCGACCAGACTTGTTGTTTTCTTATTCTGAGACATTTTAGTCAGTCTAGACTTCTTTTACTGTGCGATTTTAATAAATTCCACTGGAAAACTCAGCTCTTTGTCTGGTGCTGCTAAACGCTGGTAAAAAAGCATGTTGCGCGCAATTATTTTAACGTAGCTACGTGTTTCATCGTAGGGAATGTTTTCAATAAATTCGAACATGTCTAAAATAGGTTCGCGACTGACCCAGCGGCTCAAAGCATTCGGGCCAGCGTTGTAGGCGGAGGCCACGAACGAAAGCTGACCATTTTGCTTAGCCACCTGATCTTTAAGCTCGTAAGTTCCTAGCTCAATATTAACTAGGGGATTGTAAAGATCTTCGGTTTTTTTAAAAGCTTCAATTTTATATTTTTTAGCCAAGCTTTTAGCCAAGCGTGGAATCACTTGCATTAAGCCGAAGGCATCGGCGTGGCTGTGGCTATCAGGGTTAAATCCAGATTCTTGTTTCATGATAGAATATATGAGGGCCGATTCAATATTGGTTTTTTTACTCATCTCTTTGACTTTATCCAGGTGCAGTTCCGGAAACAATAGCCTGCTGTGTTTTGCAAAAATGTCTTTTTTATCTGAGTTAGTTAATCGCGTAAATCCAATAAATAAAGGCATAAAAAACTGCGCCTTGTCAGCTAAATAAATTCCTAAATTAACGTACTCCACGTTGCCCTGTGTGAATACCAGAGCCGCCCGGTCGATCATTTCCGATTCTTCATTTTCAATTAAAGCGATGAGAAGATTCTTGTGCGCTGGACTCAAAAAAGAAATTTGTGGGTCAAAAGCAAATCCCGGAGTTGCTGCTTTGAATGTATCGACCGGGGGGAGTGCTTTTCCCAACTCATGATATGAAGCTAAAGCATAAAAACTGAAAAAATCGTTGGCGATATTGTCTTGTAATGCTTTTTTGGCTTCATCTACTTGACCCAATTTTTTGTAAGATTTTGCTAGAAAAAAAAGTGCTCGTGATTTTTCCGAAGGGTCAGTAGTTTTTTCCGCTATATCTTTTAAAGATGCGGCGGCCCGGGCAGGTTCTTCATTTTTATACTGAATCCATGCTTTGTTCCACTCCACTTTGGCCTGATCAAAGGTTTTATCCACCGCTAGTTTTTTCTCTTTAGCTGCTTTATAACTTGTAATAGCTTCATTGTAATTTTGGATGGCTGATTCAAACATCAGTTGTTCTTCTTGAATCTTTCCGATGAGAAAACTAAGATTGTAAGTTGGTTTGAGGTCTCCAATTGTTTTTAGCGTAGCGCGAAGAATTTTTAAAGCTTCGTCTTGTTTATTATCATTCCAAACCGCTTTAGCGTAAATCTGCGTCGATTCAATATAAATATCAAAATAAATCGATTCAGGTTTTTTAGATTTAAGTTGTTTTTGCGTCAGTTTGATTATTTCTTCGTGATTTTTTTTAATTAATCGAAAAGATTCGTCGCGAAGATTAGAGGCGCGGTACTTCTGTCGCAATTTTTTAAAGATATTGAATTTCTCCTCGGCAGATTTTTCATTTTTATAAGCCAGTTTAAGTGAATCGATCGTATCGGTATCTTTGAGTTCTGCTTTTTTAGATTCATCCAGTTCATCAAACTTGGCTTTGAAAATTCTTTTTTCCATGTCCGTTAGGTTCTTAAAATCGAAAGTATACCCTTTGCAAATGCGGTTAGCATACAAGGATGCTAGGTGGCTTAAGATATACTTTTCATCTTTGGCTTTCTTCAAAAGATAATCACAGTCAGCCACTTTTAAAACCTGAACCAACGGAAGGACTGTTTCCTTCTCTTTGGCGGCGCACGCAACAATCGTGGTGAAATTAAAAATTACGACAAATAAAATAAACAGTTTACGCATCCGAGCTTTCCTTTTTCTTCTTAGCCACTGCTTTGATTTCGGGACTGGCAGTCATTTGGGTTTGGATTTTTTGATTGATGTAATCGACATGTAAATCGCCGCCATTTTTGAGCTTACCAAAAAGTAATTCATCAACCAAAATTGATTTCACGTGTTTATCAATGGTTCTGGCTAAAGGCCGCGCTCCATAGGCAGGGTCATAGCCAGTTTTAGCTAAGAATTCGACCAAAGCGTCAGAATAAGAAAAGTTGATTTTCTTCAAGGCTAATTGAATTTTCAGTTCATTCAAAAATTTGATCACGACTTGTTTAATCAAATCGAAACTCAAAGTATTAAAATAAATCACATGATCCAAACGATTCAAAAATTCCGGCGCAAAAGTTTTTTTAATAGCTTCGGCGCTGACAGTTTTTTTATCGTTTTTATCTCCGAAGCCGATCAAACCTTTTGCGACATCAGCTGCGCCGGCATTGGACGTCATCACGATTAAACAGTTTTTAAAATCAACTTTTCGACCCTGACTGTCGGTCATAGTTCCCGCATCCATTACTTGCAGTAAAATATTAAAAATATCAGGGTGAGCTTTTTCAATTTCATCCAATAAAATCAAACTAAAAGGAGTCTTAGTTACTGCTTCGGAAAGTTGACCGCCTTGATCAAATCCGACGTAGCCGGGTGGGGCTCCGATCAAACGCGATACCGAGTGTTTTTCCATGTATTCGCTCATATCAAAGCGGTGAAATGTAATTCCAAGTAAACGAGAAACCTGTTTGCAGACTTCAGTTTTCCCGACGCCGGTGGGGCCAGCAAATAGAAAACTTCCCCAGGGTTTATCTTTATTCTCTAGTCCGGATCGCGCAAATTTGATCGACTTGACCAAAGCCTCAATGGCTTCATCTTGTCCGAAGATAATTGATTTTAATTTAACGTCCAAATCTTTCAACTGACTTAAATCTGAAGTCGAGATTTGCGTGGTGGGAACTCCGGATTGTTTGCTGATGATGTAAGACACATCGTCAACTTCAACTATCCGAACCGCCGGATCAGAAAGAATAAGCAATTTTTTATAACTTCCCACTTCATCCATCAAATCAATGGCTTTATCTGGAAGCTTTCCTTGAGGATTGTATTTGATCGAAAGATCAACGCAGGCCTGCACGGCATCGTCTGAATAAGTCACCTGGTGAAATTTTTCGTATTTTTCTTTTAATCCAATCAGAATTTTCAAACAGTCTTCACGATTCGGTTCGTTAATGTCAATTTTTTGAAAACGACGATTAAGTGCGCGATCTTTTTCAAAATACTGGCGGTATTCGGTAAAAGTCGTAGCACCAATGCAAGTTATTTCAGAACGTGATAATGCAGGTTTTAATAAATTTCCCGCATCCATGGATCCACCAGAGGTAGCACCGGCGCCGACAATATTATGGATTTCATCTATAAATAAAATGATATTCTTATCCGCTGCCGCTTCTTTTAAAACTTTTTTCAAGCGACCTTCAAAATCACCGCGGTAGCGTGCTCCGGCTAAAAGCGATCCCAGATCTAGCGAATAAATAACTGAATTTTTTAGAAAATCAGGGACTTCACCTTTTACTATTTTCTCAGCTAAACCTTCGGCAATTGCGGTTTTTCCGACGCCGGATTCGCCAATCAGCAGCGGATTATTTTTTTGTTTACGAGCCAAAGTTTGAATCATTTTCTCTAACACGTCGGCTCGTCCTATCAGCGGATTTCTTTTATCCATAGCATCAGTCGATACAGAAGCATTTAAATTCACGCAAAAATCCTCTAAAGCCGATGAAGATTCCGCAGCTGATTTTTTTTGAGTGCTCGATATTCCGGTCGAATCCACTCCGGGTGATCCGATGCTGTGACTGACGACACTAATCACATCAAACTGTGTTAACCCTAATTTATTTAGTACAAAAACCGCATTTGATTTTGATTCATCAAACATTTCTATAAAAACGGAAGCCTCTGAAACTTCGTTTCGCCCGGCATTTTGCATTTGATTAGCAGCCCGTTCAAACACGCGGTGTACGGCCACAGTCAAATCAGATTTCCAATCCGGGTCCAACACCATCGGATCATCTGCTTTCAAACTTTTAATCTTATCGATAAAAACTTTAATTTCAGATTTAACTAAAGTGGGTGTGGTGCCGAGCTCTTCTAAAATCGAAGTTATGGTCGGGGCTTCCACTAAACAAAAAAGTATGTGGTCCAGCGTCACGAATTCATGTTTCTTTTGCGTGGCCAGATCAATGGCTTTACCTAATCTTTTATCTAATTCTTTAGTCATCATACAGAATCTTCCTCAACAAAACTTTTTAAAGGATGTTTATTTTCTTTAGCTAACATATTCATTTGCAAAGATTTAGTCTCGGCAATCTCGTGGGTGTAAATTCCGCCAAGTCCTGCACCTTTCTTATGGATGTCCAACATGACCTTGTGAGCCTGACCTTCGTCGTGACCGAAAATATTTTGTAACACGTAAATAACAAAATCCATCGGGGTGTAATCGTCGTTTAAAATAACAACTCGATACATCGAAGGTTCTTTCGTCTCGTTATCGTACATCGTATTTGAATCTGTCTCAAAATCATATTTAGGTTTAGTCATACTGACCACAGCATGTCCTATTTCGCAGAAAATATAAAGACTTGCGTGAACAAAAAAAAAGGAATTAAATAAAAGTGTCGGAACGTGTTATAAAAACCCAAAACAGGAGAGTATTTTATTATGAATCTAGCAAAAGCAGTACGTAAATCGCAAGCAGGCTTCTCGCTTATCGAATTGATGGTCGTTGTCGCCATCATCGGTATTTTAGCCGCCATCGGTATCCCGCAGTATGCAAAATTCCAAGCCCGAGCACGCCAATCAGAAGCCAAAGGTTCTTTAAGCGCGTTGTATTCTGCCGAGCAAAGTTTTTTCGGAGAATGGAACGGATATTCGGTCGACCTTAAAAACGTAGGCTTCGGAATGCAAGGCACAAATTTACGATATAATACTGGTTTTGCGGCTGCGGCCTGTGCCTCGCTTCCCACAAATCCGGGCGCTCCAGCAGAACTTAATACAGTGGCTAACACATTAGCCAATGGAGCAAACGTTAATACCACGGCTCCGATCGCATCTTGGAGTCCACTTTTTTTGACCATTGCTACCCCGGCAGCAGGAACTGCATGTTCAAACATTGCCTTTACAGGAGCTAGTTTCGGGTCACCGAAGAACAACTTCGATGATGCAAATCACGATATTTGGACTATTACACAAACAAAGCAATTTGCAAATCCGTTAGTTGGTTTGTAAGCCTAAGTTGATGAAGTTCTTTTTAATTCCGCAAATAGGGCTGATAGCAATATCAGCCCTATTTTTTTCTGTCACACTGATTTATAGCAAACCAGTAGAGAAAAAACGTTCCGATTATTTACCGCCGCCTGTCGCTGTAAAATATCTTAGCGCTGGTCTAAATTATCAAATAGCCGATAGTCTTTGGCTGCGCGCCCTACAAGATTTTGATTACTGCGAAAATAAAATGAATGATAATGAATGTCGCGGCAAATCTTGGTTGTTTCAAACCTTAAATTTAGCTACTGAAATTGATCCTATGTTTGAGCCCTTAATGTACCGCGCTGCCGGCTTGGCATTAACCGTCATAATTTCAGATTACGCTGGGGCTTCGATTATTTTTGATAAAGCCGTGAAGCATTATCCAAACAATTGGAATGTAACCTATGTGGCCGCCTACCATGCGCTTTACGAAGAAAAAGATAAGCTGAAAGCCGCCCATTTGTACGAGCAAGCCGCAAAGACGGGCGCACCAAATTGGGTTTACTCCCTGGCCGGTCGTTTAGCCAAAGACGGCGGGGAAGATGAGTATTCCCAAAAAATTTTAGAGGGTATGATTGCCACCAACCAGGATGAAAAAATCATCAAACGACTTCGGGATAAAATTGCTGAAATCGAAGCATCCCGCAAATCTCTGAAAAAATAGCAAAACCGCATCAATTTCTCATTGTCCAGTTGACGTTTTTTAAAAAAATATCATAGTAGTGCGCTATGAGTACGAAAATGGATTATTATCAGGTTTTGAGCGTCGAAAAAACTTCTGACGGCGACGTTATCAAAAAAGCTTACCGAAAATTGGCGATGCAG
>JACMMZ010000022.1 GCA_014378775.1 Pseudobdellovibrionaceae bacterium | reverse complement strand
TTATAGATTCCAATATTTTTTCTTTGCTTTTGAAAAGCCCAGCGCATCAGGTATCCACCGGATAAAAAGCAAAGACTGATGGAAACGATAGCCACCAGACCCAAATAATCCGTGAAATATTTAAACGTGGAATTACTACTTTCCGCGCGGTCCTGGGAAGTTTCAAATTTAATAGAAGTGTCTTTGATATCTTTAAAAAATTCAGTCTGCATGTCTTTCAGTCGCGACAGATTATTTAATTTATAAAGTAAAAAAGTCTTGGTCGTACTTCCCGGCTCTACCAACTCGGTTAACGGCAATATCTTTTGCGAAATATAAACAACTGGAGCAAATCCAGTGCCTCTGAAAAAACGTGAACTATCTTTGGTAATAATATCTATTTCTTTGACCGCAAGCTTCCCGAGTTTCAAATCAACTTGGCTCAGATTAACATCCAGCATTTTAACTAATTCCGGATCGATCCAGACTGATTTTGAATCAGGATTTAACGGAGCGCGCTCGGACCCGATAGTCCCGTAAAAGGGATAATTTTCATCGAAGGATCGCACTGTCACGAGTCGACTTTTTTCTTTTCCCTTGAGCATTCCAAAAAATTCAACCAGTGAACTTTTCTGATCGTAGGAAATTAGCTGCTCAAATTTTTTTAATTCATCGGGACTAAATTGGCGGTTTGCAGAAATGGTAAAGTCAGCCCCCAGCATGGATTGTGCGCGATCGGCTAAATCCATTTGTAAACTGTTCTGAAAAATCTGCACGGCCAAAAATCCAAAAGTTCCGATAAACAAATTAAGAATCAAAAAAAGATAAACTTTCTTTTGATAAATCAGCTCTTTAAGGCTGAACTTAATAGTCCAAATTAAATGTCGCACAACTGTCCATTTTCAAGTTTTAACACACGATCGCAACGGTCCGCTATACCGCGATCATGTGTCACCAGTACCGTAGTTGTTCCGTTCGCGCGAACTTGTTCAAAAAACAAATCCATCACTTTTTTACCGGTCTCGGTATCTAAACTTCCCGAAGGTTCATCAGCTAAAAGTAACTGAGGTTTTGAAATCAAGGCCCGTGCGATGGCCAAACGTTGAGATTCGCCCCCGCTCAGTTCGCCCGGGGCATGATGAAGTCGATGACCTAAACCCACTTTTTGTAATAAATTGATCGCTTCTTCAGGTAATGTCATTTTATTCTGAATCTCTAATGGCAATAATACGTTTTCCAAAGCCGTTAAATGCGAAACTAAGTAGTAATTTTGAAAGACGATTCCGATGTGCTCGGCACGAAACGCGGTCAATTCTTTTTGATTCAATCGAGCAATATCGATTTGATTAAATCGAATTTCACCGCTGTCACAAAAATCTAAACCTGCCAGCAAACTTAAAAGCGTGGATTTACCACTTCCCGACGACCCTAATATAGCCACCACTTCAGAAGTTTTAATTTCTACGTTAAGATCTTTCAGAATTTCGATCTTCTGTGTATCGAGGTAATAACTTTTATTTAGGTTTTTTATTTGAACACTCATAGGCACCAGCTATTTGATATATTTAATGATGTTTTTATATATGTTATCCGCCACAATTTTGTGGCCTTTTTCATTAGGATGAATACCGTCCGGCTGATTAAGCTCGGGTTTTCCCGCCACATTTTTTAGTAAAAAATCGGCCAACGGAATTTTATTTTTTTCAGCCACGGATTTGAAAACTATTTCGAAAGACCGCGTATATTCTTTTCCGTAATTAGGGGGCATGTACAACTGCCCTAGAATAATTTCTATTTTATTTTCTTTAGCCCAAGCCACTGTTGCATTCAAATTTTTTTCGGTATCTTCAGGTTTGATGCCGCGAAGACCATCATTACTGCCTAATAATAAAAGGATCAAATCTGGTTTTGATTTTGATAACCATTTTATTCTTTCTAATCCAGAGGCCGAAGTTGATCCGCTCGATCCTGCAGATTTAACCTTCCAATTTATTTTTTCTTTTTTTAATCGTTCATCAATCAAAGCGGGAAAAGCTTCGGATTGCTTTACGCCGTAGCCCTCGGTTAGCGAATCACCCAAAATCAAAAGTGTTTTCGGCGCTCCCCAGGCTAAAGTTTGAATGAATATAATAAAAAATATCGCCAAAATTTTCATCGGCTCTAGTGTAACACCGTTAGCTGCAAATACACGCTTTATGTCTTTTCAGTGCAAAGATATAACCGGTCCACAAAATGCAAAAAGCCAAGACGACTGATCCATCTTGGCTTTTATGAGCTTTCGGTAACTCTTTTTTAAAGGAGGTTCCGAATGCCGAATTACAACTGTCCACACAGTAAGATTCGACGTTTCGTAAAGAAAGCTAAATACTTCTTAAGACTAGTTTTGTTGGTCTTTGAAGTGCTTAGAAAACTTATAGACCTGATCTAAGACTAGAGAATCGTTTTGTAAAGCGCGCAGCGCAATAGGACCGAAGAAGGGACTACAAATCCTTTTGCCAAAGCTTATGGAAAACAAAATCAAGATGGTGATGTCACTTTTAATTATTAAAAACATCCATCATGGCAATTGGCATACCTAAGCATTTATCACCGTCTACTCTATCTGAAGATACGTCGATTAAATCTCCGTTTAAAGCGCGCTGCACTGAAGTTTTCAAAGTAATCTGCGGCGCTCTACCGATCAGCTCACCGTTCTCATAAACGTAAGCCGCTTGAACTGGGGTTGAATACTCGCCTAAGTCGTTACTATCTCCGCCGGCCGCGATATTAGTTACGATACAACGATCGAAATTTTTAACAATTTCTTTCCATGCTTTTTGACCAGGTTTAAAATACAGATGACGAGAGCTCAAAGCTACACCTGTATTATAAGATCTTAAGCCATTGCCGGTAGGCTGTGCTTTATGTTTACCTGCAAAACGCAAATCATAAAATAGATTTTTAAATACGCCCTGATCGATCATAACTAAATCAGAAGTTCTGACTGTTCCCTCGCCATCAAAAAATTGAAGACGGTTTTTTTGCATATTATAAGCTTCATCAACTAAGGTGATTCTTTCATTAAATAATTTTTCTCCCAGCTTGGAACTAAAAAGTGCTGAGCCTTCATGATATTTGTTAGCTAAAAAAGACTCTGTTAATTTTCTAAAAGGAGACATACAGTCATCCCTATCACCCATAATTATAGGATACTTTCCATCCTTGAGATCGATCACTATGTCAAAGACGTCCAGATATTTCATTGCTTGTTTGATGCCAGACATAATATCTGTCTCGACGCCTTGGCTCTGAAAGTATCCATCAAAGGCATTACCAGATCCCTTTTTTTGAAAAATTAAGCCCCAGCCGAATTTTGAGCCTTCGCTTTCGAGCTCAACACCGTAGTTTGATTTGAAAGTAGTTTTAGATTTGCTTATTCCACACGTGCCACTAAAAACAAATTGCGAGTATTCTTGTCGTAGAACTTCCAAGCCCAACTTAAATTCTTCTAGTTTATGTCGGTAATTTTTTGTGTCGGATTTCTGATCTGTCACCGCTTTAGCAAAAGCATACGCCATAGGAAGACCAAGGCCGCCCCACTTTTTTGACTCCATTATCAATAGATCTAAATCAGCTGATCCCATCTTGGATGTTTGAAAAACTTTGCCATTTTCGAAACGACGAAAGCCGATTTTTTCAGTGCTCGATTTTTTAAGCGAACTGATGGTGCTGCCTTCGACTTTAATCGTTTCCGCTTGCTCAAAAATATTTAAAATATCGTATTTCATTAGCTGACCTGCATATCTTTAACGAGAATATAGGGCCCACCATGAGCCACCGGCAAAGGCCATTGATCCATTTTTCCGCAGCCGCCTAAAGCTCCACTGTTTAATTCAAAGTTCGAAGACACTGCAATAATATTATTTAAAGTGTCATTCACAAAGCCCGATATAACTGAAAGTTTAACTGGTTTTTTACTACCGTCCTTTTGAATGATATACCCCCGCTTAGGTGCGATAGTAAATGTACTGAGCCCACTTCCATGCTTGTATCCTTCTACCAAAACTGCGCCTTCACTTTTTTTGATTATATTATCTAACGAATCTGTTCCAGCTTCGATAAAAGTTGAAGTCATCCGAACGATAGGTTCAAACTCGAAACTCATCGCGCGCCCATTTCCTGTTGGTTTTTCATCCAAAACATGAGCCGTTTCTACCGAATGTAAACGACCCGCGAGGATACCATTTTTAATTAAATAATTTTTTTGTGCCGGAATACCTTCATCATCAATCGGACAATAACCTGAGGTATTCTCAAAATTTCCTTGATCTGCTATAGTTAAACAATCCGATGCGATTTTTTTACCGATCTTCCATTCCGTCAGGTTGTCTTCATTACCTAACATAAAATCGGCTTCAGATTTATGCCCAAAGGATTCATGAGTGAAAACCCCGGCCACATCCGAATTCATCAAAACGTTATATTTTCCTGGAGCAATAGCAGGAGCTGAAATAAATTCCTGACTCGATTCGATATAGCATTTAACCGAATCATACTTATTCAAAAGCTGCGAAAATGTCGAAGCATAAAAACTTTGATAATCTTCGAAAATATTTTCGCCTTCTTTTAGGGTAAATCTAAATGCAATTCCACCTTGATTGAAATCATATTCAAACTGTGTTCCAACACTATTAAAATAGGATTTAACTTTATACATGTCTTTATAAGACATTCTAACTGAATTTACGTTTTTTTGTTGAGAAACGAAGTGCGAATAGTTCAAAATGACTTTTGATTTTTCATCAATCGATATATCAGAAAATTTATAGGCCGTAGCCGACAAACTTATAAACGGTACACTTTTCGGATGACGATAAGTAAACTTTTTATGAGTCACAGGGACTTCTGAGGACTGTAAATCTTTAAGGATGTTTTTAATATCATTCAACTGAGTCGTTGATTGATACAACCAGAAGCCACTCTTGCGAACTCGGATAAAAGCACCCAATGACGGGCTGGCCGTACACGTCGTTATTTCGCCTTGAATAGAACTAATCAGAGTTTCAACTGTATCTTCAATCCGGACATCCCAAAAATCGCAATCCAATTTTACATCAGCTAATTCTTTAACTAAAAAATTTAAGTAAGACATTCAATCACCATGGCGATACCTTGTCCGCCTCCGATGCAGGCTGAACCTAATGCATACTTTCCGCTGCGACGACGTAATTCATAACACAAATGATTCATTATGCGAGTTCCCGAAGCTCCTAAGGGATGACCAACAGCAATGGCTCCGCCGTTCACGTTGGTTTTTTCGGAATTTAATTTTAATTCTTTTTCCACAGATAAATACTGAGCAGCGAAAGCTTCGTTAACTTCCACCAGATCCATTTGATCTAAAGTAAGTCCCGCTTTGGCTAAAGCACTGCGTGCCGCCGGAGCCGGACCGATGCCCATCATTTTTGGATCACAACCCACACTGGCCCAGGAAATAATTTTAGCTAATGGTTTTAATCCATTGGCTTTGGCAAAAGATTCGCTGCAAACCAAAGACATCGCTGCGCCATCAACCACGCCCGATGCGGTAGCTGCGGTGACGGTTCCGTCTTTTTTAAAGATCGCTTTCATTCCGGAAATTTTTTCTAACGTCGCATCTGGTTTAGGATGTTCATCTTTATCAATGATGATTTCACCTTTTTTAGTTATCACTTTAACGGCGCAAATTTCATCTTTAAAATAATCTAGAGCTAAGGCTCTTTTGTATCGAGCTTGTGTTTGAATTGAATACTGATCGCAGGCTTCACGGCTGATATTGTATTTCTCCGCTAAGTTTTCTGCCGTAATCGCCATCGGAATTCCGGCGTACAAATCAGTCAATGCTGATGTCATGTAATCTTCTAATTCAAAATTTCCCAATCGCATTCCATCAAAACGAACTTTACGTGCGACGTAGGGAATTTGTGACATTTGCTCAACACCGCCAGCTAAAATACACTGACCATCGCCATGTTGAATCATCATGGCGGCTTCAATAATCGACTGAAATCCTGAACCGCACAAACGATTGACGATGTAGGCTCCGCGATCAACCGGAATTCCCATTTTCAAACCCACATGCCGAGGAATGTAAGCCGCATCGGCTCCACTTTGAATAACGTTTCCAATAATAATATGATCTATTTTTTCAGGCATGAGATGGCATTGAGCCAATGTGGCATTTCCTGCCGCGATTGATAAATCCGTTGCGCTGACGTCTTTGAGTCCGCCACCTAAGGCTCCGAAAGCTGTTCTTTTTCCCGCTACAATAACTATATTCTCTGGCATTATTTTCTCGATTCTACAAAAGGAGTTTAAACTGCTTTCAAGAATAGAAAATTTAAAATAGGATGACAATGATTTACCAATTAAAATTGAATGATAGTTTTGATGTGCTCTCATTTTGATTAAATTGCTGCGAGACTACTAAGTTTTTATTTTTAGATAACGGCTGCACGATTTCAGCTTCAGTAGCCACAGCACGCGCGTCGTAATTGATCCCGGCGTGGAACCAACCGCGGTATTCGAACCGGGCTATGGCCTGCATGACCAAAACTTTGAGATCAAAAAAGTGAGTCACTTGATTTGCGCCGTGAATTTCGCCATTCAAACGCGCCTTTTTTTCAATCGTATCAGCCGCTCGACCGATCGCACTATTTCGAATTGGCGTCGTCTCCCACCAGTAAGCCACCGTGTTGTCGGCCATTTTTGATAGAACGGCATGACCGCTTTCGCCTGGTTGGACAGTTTTTGGTAAAACATGCTGAGTAAATTCTTTGGATAAAATTTCGATTGGCTGAGGACTTGGTAATTGAAGTTTTCGTGTTTCTGTTAAATTTACTCGCGCGTAGCAAACTTCGAAACCGAAAGAAATAGCAAAAATCGCTAAAATAAGAATTTTAAAGGTGACTTTGTTCATACCGAATATAAATGCAATCACCAAGCCATAAGATACCCACCGCTACTCTTATGTTCGAAATGAAATAAAAATTTGTGTTTCAAAATGAGATTTTACAAAAATTGCCAACAGAGGTGACTTTTAAAAACTCAGAACAAGGGCCGTCACGTTGTCTTCTCCGCCGTGGGCGAGGGCTTGCTGGATCAGGATTTCTGCCGTTTTTTCAATGGGATGATCCAACATAATCTGCAGAATTTTTGCATCTGTTATCATGCCACTCAGTCCATCTGAACAAAAAATATAAACATCACCTGCAGAAATTTCTCGCTCAATCACATCCGGAAAAACGTCGCGCTCGAAACCCACACTGCGCGTGATCACATTTTTACCGATGACTTTGTGCGCTTGCTCTTCCGTCAATAAACCCAGTCGAACTTGTTCGTTGATCAATGAGTGATCTTCAGTCAATTGCCAAACGTAGGGTTTACGGAATAAATAGGCACGGCTGTCGCCGACGTTAGCAATGTAAATATGAGAATCTCGAACGTATCCCATGACCATGGTGGTTCCCATTCCATTCAATCGTGTTTCCTGAGCGGCGCGGTCGAAAATGCGATGACTGGCTTCTTCATAGGCCTGCATGAGAACTTGTTTCGGTTGGAAATCACGGGCTTTCGGATGACCAATTACTTCACGAACGGTCTCCACCGCCAAGACTGACGCGACTTCCCCGCCCATGTGTCCACCGACGCCGTCAGCCACCACAAAAACGCCGAGGCGCTCGTCGATCAAAAAGGAATCTTGATTCCCTGCTCTTTTCAAACCTTTATCTGACAGACACCAACATTGAAATTTCATACTTCCAAATGATAGCGCGATCCTGAATCAGTTAAAACAAATTAATTTGAAGCTCGAGTGCTAGACTGAAGTCTAGGTCACCGGTAAGTCCTTATTTTTTCAAAAATTTTTAAGCCGCCCGGACTCAATTTTCACTCCAATTAAACCGATAGTCTAGATATCGAGGTGACTATGTTAAAAAAATGGAACACAACTTATGTGGCCATTGTGTCTTCTGTATTGATCCACGCGATCGTAGTTTTTTCAACTTACGTGGCTCCTCATTTTTTGCAGAACGAGCGATTAGTTGAAATCACAATTGAAAATACTTCTTCATCGGTGGAATATCTTAAAGCTTTGGAAGAACCCAAGAAATTAGTGGAATTTGATAAAAAAAATGATGATCAAAAATTAGATGAAAAAGCAAAATATCTAGCGGCGAAAAATAACACAACTCAAAAAGAATCGACGGCGCAGTTGGCGCAGCAATTTAAAAATGTAGAGAAAAGTAAGCCCACTGAAAATGTGAAAAATGAAACTTCGGCCAAAAATATGTGGGAGAAAAAAGCCGACACGTCAACTTCAGCAAAATTATTTAATACCGGTTTTGATGTGTACGATAAAATGCAAAACAAGCAGAAACAAAAATCTCTTCGCCAGGTGGCCAACGCCCAAGAAGCTTCGACTTCGACGGATAAATTAGAAAATGTCGATCAAAGTTTGATGACTCAGTTGAACACCCGTGAATATAAATATTACGGATATTACACTCGAATTAGAACCCAGTTGAATCAATGGTGGCAGCCGAAAGTACAAGAAAAAGTTTCTAAACTGCTGTCAAAGGGACGTACGATTGCAGCAACCGCCAATAAAAATACCCAAGTCATAATTATTCTCAACGATGCCGGAAATTTGATGAAGGTTCAGGTTCTGGGTGCCTCTGGAGTTCGCGAGCTTGATGACGCAGCAGTAGAGGCTTTCCGTCAAGCGGCACCGTTTCCTAACCCACCGAAAGGGTTGGTTGATGCCGATGGAACTATTAAGATTAGATGGGATTTTATCGTTGAATCCTAAGTTCTTTTTGACTAAGTTAAGCGCTCTTATTGAGATAAAAAAGGACTTCAAATCATGTCAGAGAAAACCATCACGCTAAAGGATCTCAAAGATCTTAATAAAAATACATTAGATTCAATTGCTCGCCGGGCCCATTACTTGGCGACTCAGATGATTCATCAAGCTAACATTCGCGATAAAGAAAAAGGGGATCCCAAAATCGGCGGTCATCAATCCGGTTCAGCCTCGGCTCTTCACATCATGGGCGCATTACATTTGGTGGTTAAATCAGGTTTCGATCATATCGCTAATAAACCTCATGCCAGTCCCACTGACCATGCCTACAATTATTTACTCAATTTATTTCTGAATCCCGATCTCACTCCTTTTACATCGGAGCAAAAAAATACGGCCATGATGGGTTTAAGAAAATATTCAAAAAATGGCGAACCTGTTTTTCAATCCTACCATTCAGCCTATGATTCCGATCATCACAATTTTTTCCCTTCCGGCACTGTTGGCATCCCACCCGTACAAGCCGGTTACTTGGCGTTGGCTTACCGCTTTGCCAAGGACCAAGGACATAACGTACCGGACGCACATTTCTGGGCACTTTCCGGAGATTCAGAATTCCGTGAAGGGTCCATGTATGAAGCAGTTCCCGATTTTGCGGAACGCGAAATCGGAAATTTAACTTGGATCGTTGATTACAATCGCCAGTCGTTAGATGGACAGCGTATCGTTAATCAAAAAGTCATGAACGGAAACGATGCGACTCGGATTGAAAAATCTATGGCTGCTAATGGCTGGGAAGTCATTCAGATTCGTCACGGATCGCTTCGTCAAAATTTATTTAAAAAAATTGATGGCGATAAATTCAAAACATTTATTGAAACAGATTTGATCGATTACGAATTGCAAGCTTTGTTATTAGTTCAAGATAAGAAAACTCTCAAAAAAGAAATTGCCAAAGATCACCCGGTCCTGAAAAAATTCTTAGAGCAAGTCAGTGAAGATGAAATTTTTGATGCTCTTCGTGATTTTGGTGGACACGACATCATACAAATGACCGAAGCCTTGCTCAAATCAAAAGAATCAAAGCGTAAACCAACGATCATTATCGCTCACACCCTGAAAGGTTGGGGTCTTAAAATGGCCGCTCAGCAAGGAAACCATTCTTCGCTGAGCACTCAAGAAGAGATAGATCAGCTTCGCACTCAGCAAGCAATCACCCAAGAGGGCGTATTGTTCCAAGGTTTCGATCCTAAATCGGTCGAAGGAAAATATTTAGCAGAACGAAGTGCTAAACTTCATACTGAAATTAAAGCGCAAAATGATTTGAAGGCAAAAAATCAAAAAATATTTGCGAATAAATTCTCGAAAATTGGTTCGTTTCCGGAAAGTTTAGAAATTAACACAAAAATGACCAGCTACCCGCACACGCAGTGGATGTTGGGTCAATTAACGGCCAAATTAACACGTATTGCAAATACCGCCGACGTTTCAAAACTTCCCGCCGTTGAGCAAAAGTGGCGAGACGCGGCTGAATTATTTATGACGATGGCGCCCGACGTGGGCACATCAACGAATTTAAATCCGGCCATGGATGGAAAAATTTTCGGAGCTTGCATCGTAGATGATTTCGAAACTGAAATGGGTGTCAAAGATACGAAACTTCCGAATCTTATTCCTGACGAAGACCAGTCACATCGTTTCCTTCGTTTTGAAATTGCCGAAGGTAATGTCATGTCTTGTGTAGGTTCTTTTGGAAAAATAAAAGATATTTTAGGAATTCCCACTTTACCGTTGATGACAATTTATGATTTCTTTATTAAACGAGCCTTAGATCAATATTTTTATAATCTTTATTGGAAATCTAATTTCATATGTGTCGGCACCCCCTCGGGCGTAACACTTTCACCAGAAGGCGCCCAGCACGGCTGGAAATCCGATTTTCAAATTCCAAATCAAGTCACATACGAGCCCTATTTTTGTTTAGAGCTCGACTGGATTTTTTGCGATGCTTTCCGCCGCCACATGTTGGGTGACAACACCGGACGCCAAGGCGTGCTGCTCCGTTTAGTGACTCGTGGTGCTGAACAAAAAAACTTCATGAAATATGTAACAAAACAACTTCGATTTAAAGCCAATGCAACGACACCATTAGTTCGCGCAGAATTTCCGGTGGCGGGCGGATCCAACGAAGAAGACTTCGCTGCGAAAGCTGAAACTGAAATCTTAACCACGATCAGACAAGAAGTTCTTCAAGGGGCTTATTATCTTATCGACTACCGCGGTTATGCTGGTTTTGATCCTGGCGATAACGTTGTGAACATTTTCGCTATGGGATCGCTAACCGGAGAGGCCATCAAGGCCTCTGAAGATCTTTTAGCCCGTGGTATTTATGCCAACGTCATCGTCGTCACTTCACCCGATTTACTTTGTGGGATACAGGCTCACGAAAATAATTATGATTACCTCAGAAACCAATTGGGCATTAATTCAAATCTATATCTCAATCGCCAAGGCGATGTCGGCTCCGCTGATTTAGTTATGGCGTCCGGCCGCCGTATTCCGATCGTGAGCGTTCACGACGGAGAACCGGGAATTTTGGATAATATTGGCTCGGTGGTGGGCGTTCGACAAGAATCGTGTGCTGTACGTAAGCATTCTAAATGTGGTCGACCAAATGAAATTTATCATTTCCATGAAATTGATGCGGAAGCGGTTATAGATGCTTGCGGAAAAGTGTTGTCCGAAACAGCGCTGGAAAAAGTTATCGTATCCCAATCCACTTTTGAGCAGGTTACCGAATCATCGACACAAAACGCCGATCAAAAGCAGCACTGGACTGAGTTGTGGCCAACTAAAAATCAGTCACACAAACACTAATGGAAAAATCTCATACATCATTATATCCTGATGAAGGCGAACTTTTTAAATCTCAGAATTTAAAAGGTAAGACCTCATCACATTTGGTCTTTTTCGTTCACTTTTTAGGTGGGCACAAAAAAGTACTTAAAAGACATATCGAATTCGTCAATGAACTCGGTTTTGATGCTTACGTTTTTAACGTCAACGATTCTTGGAAAGATTATTCCTACGTTCCCGTTAGTAAAAAATCAAAAAAATTTGGTTTAAAACACGCCATGGCCGATCAAATTGAAAATCATCTTAATCTTTTTCCTAATTATAAAAATAAAATTGTATTTGCATTCTCGAACATTTCGGCTAGCGCCATGGAAGCCATTGCGCGTCGAATTGAAACCAAAAATGCAAAAGATGTTAAAGCCCTGATTTGCGATAGCGGACCTGGGATGGATTTCATGTCAGCTTCCTACAACTTGATCAAGCATCAGTTTCAAGTTAAGTCATTCTTTTCACGATTGGTACGCACTCCGATTTTAGCCTATGGATGGAGCCCGCAATTAAATAAAGATATTTCGGCCGATCTCGAAAAATTTCCTAAAAATTTTCCTTTGTTAAGTATTCGTGGATGGCGAGATTTATTAATTACTCCCCAATCTATCGACCAAGTTTTCGAACCTCACAAAAATTTGAAGTGGAAAAAATTAAATCTTCCCGAAGCCGGCCACGTCAATGGCTTGCGCGATTTTCCTAGCGAATACCGTCCCGGAGTAGAAGCTTTCCTTGAACAATTCATCTAAGTTTGAATTTCTCACTGTCTCAAAATGAGATGTCATAAAATTCGACGGCTGTCGATCAACCCCGCATAGGCCGAAGTCGAAATCCTTTTCAAAACGCAGGTGTTCGTTTAAGTTGGGCGTGATATTGCATCTCAGAGCTTGAGGTCATAAAATGAAAAACAAATATTTACTTTTACTTTTGAGCGTTTTCATCAGTTTTGAAATTCAGGCTGAAGTTTTAACCGTCGACAAAAGCCAACGGGCCCTAATTGCAGTTATTAATTTGTCACAAGGTAACGAACATAAAAAAATAGAAAATAATCTAATTTTTAAAAATGAAGAAAGCGATGCATTTCATCAAGTTAAGAAACATCTCAACGAAGAATATGATCAAGTGATTTATCTATACAAAGAGAATGCAACCGTTGATCAATTTTTCTTCGCGGTCGAATCATTAGCCAACCAACCCCAAATCAAAGCGATTGATGTTATTTATTATCTTCACGGAAGTACGCAGTTTGCTAAGCACGGCGGGCCGGGAATTGGCTTTTTTACCGATGATAAAATATACCCTCACGCCGAAAAAGTAGGTCAACGACTTAAAGATTTAACGGCGGGGAAACTTCGCGTTCTTTATTCCGATGCCTGTTGGAGTTCACGACAAAACCGTTTTTGGCTTAATGCGGGATTTTTAGCGGTGGCTGGATCAGCTGATGTCGATACCAATATGACTCTGGATTTAAAGCGCTTCGTTAAAAAATGGTCTCGCGGATACAGCTTTCAAAAATCGATTGATTTTTCGAATAAGAATATTTTATCTCAAGTATCTGATCATTTACTCAAAGGTAATAGCCAAAAACTAGCAAATGGATTTGTGGAACTTAATATTTCACAAATGATCACTGATTTTAAGATGGAGGATCTCGATGTGGATCCCACCTTGTATGATTTTAAAATCACTACTCAAACAAATACTCCCAGCGCGAAGTAAAATTCATTTATTTTTTTCGCGCAATCAGCAGGCCTTCCGTGGTCGGAACAAGTGTGCTGTCGAAATCGGAATCCGACATAATTTCTTGAGTCATTTTTTTAACCGTATTGATCTGCTTTTCACTGAATTTTTGTGAAGTGGATTCTCCCCAAACACTTCCCGCCAGAAAAACATTATCGATAAAAATCAATCCTTCCACGCGCAAATTATTCTTAGCCCAAACCCAGTAGTCATAGTAAGCGGCTTTATTCCCATCGATGAAGATCACATCAAACGGGCCTTCGTTTTCGATGGTGGGTAATTCCTTGATGGCGTCACCGATTTTAATCTGGCACTGCCCTGATTCTACGGACTTGGCTAAGCTACGGCTGGCGCAGGCCGCATGTTCAGTAGACTTTTCAAAGGTCCAGAGTTTGCCATCTAGGCCTAACGTTTCAAGAAAATAAAGACTGGACAGTCCGGTTAAAGTTCCAATCTCGACAATTTTCTGTGGCCGAATGGATTTTGTGATGAAGCTTATCAGAGACGCTTCAGTCGGAGAAATTGAAATGGCGTCGAGCCCCAGTTGCCTGGAAAATTGTCGCGCTTGAAGCTTGTCCGGACCCTCAGGATTTATC
>JACMMZ010000021.1 GCA_014378775.1 Pseudobdellovibrionaceae bacterium | reverse complement strand
TGTATCCTCCGTGAAAGGGAGGTGTCCTAGGCCACTAGACGATGGGAACGTGGCAGTGAAATACAGAAGATTCAAAAAATTGGTGGCTCGCGATGGATTCGAACCATCGACCCTTTCATTAAAAGTGAAATGCTCTACCAGCTGAGCTAGCGAACCACGTCTTGAATCTGAGGGGACAATTTCCGATAATCCTCAACATTCGTCAAAGGTTTTTTTCGTGAGCTTAATCTTTATACAAGGGTTTGACCCAAAGTGTTTGTTCACGGTCAGGTCCGACTGAAATGACGTCGATGGGACAGTCTAAAGCTTTCTGAATAAAGTGAATATAATCAAGGGCCTTCTTGGGTAAATCAATCGGGGATATCACCTTGGTGATATCGGTTTTCCAGCCTGCAAATTTTTCTAAAATCGGCTCAACTTTTTTTAAACTTTCGGTGTCCGTTGGAAATTCATGAATGATTTCATTTCCGATTTTGTATGCTGTACAAACTTCAATTTCATCTAAACACGACAGCACATCTAATTTCATGATGGCTAAGCTGTTGATACCGTTCAGGCGGATAGCGTATTTAAGCGCCACAAGATCCAGCCAGCCACAGCGGCGAACGCGTCCCGTGGTAGATCCGAATTCGTGTCCTTCGGCCTGAAGCTGGGCGCCGATTTCGTTATTGAGTTCAGTGGGAAATGGTCCATTTCCGACGCGTGTGCAGTAGGCTTTAAACACCCCGATTATTTTTGTGAAGTGTTGAGGCCCTAGGCCTGCGCTAATAGATCCAGAGCCCGCAAGGGTTGAAGAGCTCGTAACAAAAGGATAGGTGCCGTGATTAATATCTAAAAGAGTTCCTTGAGCCCCTTCGAACAGAATTTTTTTACCTTCTTTACGTTTTTGATCAAGGTAAAGACTGGTGTCGGCATGACGAAAGGGCTTAAGTAAGTCGATCACGGATAAAATTTGCTGATGAAGTTCTGAAACATTGATCTCGGGTTGATGGTAAAGGTTTTTAAGTAAGAAATTTTTCTCTTTTAATCCGTGTTCGAGTTTTGCCAGCAAGGTATCGCTATCAAAAAGATCACTCATAATTAAAGCAGTTCGAGCGGCTCGGTCTTCATAAGCAGGGCCGATGCCTTTTCCGGTGGTTCCAATTTTTTCTTTCGAATCATCACTGGTTAAGGAAAGTTCGCGCGCTTGATCTAAACTTTTATGATAAGGTAAAAGCACCGTGGCTCGGTCCGAGATCAGCAATTGATTTGATGTCACATTGATTCCGGCCTCTTTGAGTTTTTTAAGTTCACTGAGTAATCCGAAAATATCGATCACTACGCTCGATGTGATTACGCAGGTTTTATCTTGATGAAGAATACCCGATGGCACCAAATGCAAAACCGTTTTTTTTCCTTGAACCACTAAGGTATGGCCGGCATTAGATCCACCTTGAAAGCGCACAATGGTGTCAGCGTGGCCTGCGAACACGTCGATTAATTTCCCTTTTCCTTCATCGCCCCACTGAGCTCCGACAACCACCGTAATCGACATATTAGCCTTTGCTTTCAAGAAATTTTTTCGACGTTTTTTCAAGCTCTTTCAAATCAACTTTGTAATCAAAATCATTCAGTGTGCGCGCTAAGCGAAGGCTCGTTTCATGCAGATCCTCATCGGTGATATAACCCATGTGACCAATGCGAATAATTTTTCCTTTAAGGCTGTCCTGTCCACCCATGACGGTGGTTTGATAATTTGATTCAAGTTGCGTCCGAAATTTTACGCCGTCAATGGTTGATGGCAGAATCAGCGCGGTTACCGAATTTGAAGGCGCCTGAGAAAAAAGTTTCAAGCCCAAATTTTCTGCCATGTGCCGGATATAATCTGCTCTTCGGGCAATGTGTTTAAAATGATTGGTTAGTCCATGTTCACCAATTCTTTTCAAGACAAAATCTAATGCCCGCACGATCGGAACATTGGATGAAAATAAAGTTTCCCCGCGAAGATTAGCCGCGAGTTCATTTTGAATATCGAAATAAAATTTGGGCGCTTTGGCCGTTTTAATTTTCTTCCAGGCTTTTTCAGAAAAACTAAGAAACGTCATTCCCGTCGGTAGCATAAAAGCTTTTTGACTACCGCCAACGACACCGTCTAACTTCCATTGATCCATCGGAAGATCGTAAGCACCCAGCGCGGTGATCCCATCCACTAAAAACAGAGCTTCAGTTTTTGAAATCAATTCTGCCATGGCTTGAATGGGATTTATCGTCGCGGTACTGGTCTCGCAGGCTTGTGCTAAAACAATTTTTATATCGGGATGCGCAGCTAATAAATTTTTAAGCTCTTCCAGTTTCACCGCTTGGCCCCAGGGAACTTGATGTCGAATGACTTGCGCACCAAAAGCTTCAGCCATATCGGCCCAGCGTTCTCCAAATTTTCCGTGAATAATCGAGAGCACTTTATCTTGCGGATCTAAAACATTGATCAGCAAACATTCCATGCCGCCGCTTCCGGTGGCCGAAAACATAAAAACGGGTTGGTTGGTTTGGAAAATCATTTTAAGCCCAGTCAGAGCTGATTTAAGGATGGCATCAAATTCAGGTGTGCGGTGATGAATCATCGGTAAGGATAATATTCTTTGAACTTCAGGGTGCAACTGAACGGGCCCAGGAGCTAACAATATAGAATTTGACATTTATTCATCCTTGGCTTTGTATTAAACCAATGAAGCCTCAGTTTGTCTTTAATTTTATATTTCTACTGCTTTGCTCTATGCTGAGTTATTCTTGTGCATACAAGCTCAGCAATGCTGTCGACAAGCTTCCGGGTGGAGTCAGCACCATTGCTGTACCTATGTTTAAAAATGATTCCAAAGAGCCCAATATCGAAGTTTATTTTACCAATTCTTTTAGATCCGAAGTTTTGCGCTTCGGTCGAATTAATTTAGTTAATCAAGAATCACTGGCTGAAGCCGTGGTGACCGGCACGATCAAATCGGTCAAAATTATTTCTGATGAATCGGTGATTGAATCAAAAAATGCCACCTATTTGCCATTTGGCACCGTGCTGGCCACCCAAGTAAAAGTCAGCGTCACGGTGTCGATGAAAATGACCGAAGTTAAAACCCAAAAAATTCTGTGGAGCGGGGATTATGAGCAATCAAAAAACTACACTCCGCCGCAAATCACTTTACCGGTGATTAATTCGGCCAACAATCTTTACAATTTATCCGAGAGAAGGCAAACTCTGGAAACATTATCAAAAGACATGATGCAATTAGCACTGGATCGATTGGTCGATAACTTTTAGTTTAATTTTTATTTAAAGAAAGATTCATCGATGTCATTAGTAGATGCAAAGATCATTTATAAAGACCTTGAGTTGAAAAAACTTAAGCCGATCTATTTCTTTTTCGGAGACGAGCCTTTTTTACTGAATCAAATTCCTGAGCGTTTCAAAATTGCGGTGCTTGATGAAAACACCTTTGATTTTAATTATTCTTTATTTTATGCCGCAGATAGCGATGCCGACGTGATCAAAGATACCGTTGAGACTCTGCCGGTGATGTCACAATTTCGCTTGGTCATTCTTAAAAACGCGCATGAACTAAAAGATTCTGAATGGGCTGATTTACATGACCTATTTACAAAACCGGTCGAATCCACAGTTTTTTTGATTATGGCTGACAAAATTGATAAACGTAAAAAAGGCATGAAGTTTTTGTTAGACCAAGCAGTTTGTTCGGAATTTAAAAAACCTTACGACAATGAAATACCCCAATGGATCAATTATCTTTCGCAAAACTACTCATTGAAATTTTCACAAGATGCCACCCACCGATTGCACCGCTTAGTCGGAAATAATTTATCGGAATTAAATAATCAAATCGAAAAAATAAAAAATTATGTAGGCGACCGCACCGTCGTTGATCTGACGGATGTGAACAGCGTGGTTTCCAACAGCCGCGAAGAAAGCGTTTTTGATTTCACCAAAGCCATTGGTAAAAAAGATCGCATTTCAGCTTTAGAACAATTAGTGCAACTCATTGATCAAGGCCAAAACGAAATCGGGATTGTTTCATTGTTAGCGCGGCATATGCGAATTCTTTTAACGGTCAGATCAGGTTTAGATCAAGGCATTGGCGGCGCAAAACTCGCCAGTGTGGCTCAAGTTCCGGCTTATTTTATTGAAGGGTATTGTGATCAAGCTCGCCATTGGCCGGTTCGTAAAATCGAGGAAGCCCTGGTGATTTTGTGCGATACCGATAAGGCCCTTAAATCATCTCCCATATCATCTCATATTTGGCTCGAGAACATGGTCCTGAAATCTTGTTCCCTCTAAGGTACGCCGTACCTAATCCGGAATTGTACGCGATTTAAAAAGATTTATATTTAATTTGAAAAAATGGCTTCGATAAAGATGACGGAG
>JACMMZ010000183.1 GCA_014378775.1 Pseudobdellovibrionaceae bacterium | reverse complement strand
TTTTTATTTGCAGTGGGTGTTTTTTCGGATAGAGTTTTTTTATCCATGTGTAAGGTTTTTTTTGCGCTTTTTCTTTTTATTTCTGCTGAATTTTCCTGGGCCTCGCAGGCTCGGGTTAGTGCGCTTCAATCGAATCATCTGATAGATCCTGAATATACTTTTTTGTTTCCAGTAAAGCTTCTGGAGCTTCCGGATTACGTTCTTTTTCAGTCGGGTGCGACACTTGATCCTGTTTTTAATCGGCGGCCATATATAGCCTTTAAGCGATCTTTCCAGCCTGATCTGTCCGACCATTACGCGGTTTCTCTGACGTTAGGACGACAGAGTGATTTGGTGGATACGGCTCGCTTACGATCAAATACCGTTATGGGTTCCAACTTTGATCGGACTTCGAATCCAGTCGATTTCACCTACGCCATTCGAAATGAGGGAACTTCTTATTCATTAGGATTTTTCTACGCGGATCAAAAAGATAAGCTTCATCAAGTCGGTAATCATGCGGGAACGATTAAGCTCGGTGTTCGAATGGATGATTTTATTTTTTCAACAGACATCGGATTATTTAACTCGGTCGATGATTTAGCCACGGGTTCACGTTTAAGCATCAACCAATCTTTTATGGGAGCTCTGGTTTACGAAATGGACGATATTCAGTTCATTCTGGATCTGAGTTCAAGCCGCTCTAAGCGTGATGTTTCATCGGTTGAAACAAATAGCATCGAATTACTGAATTATAAAATGGGTGTGGTTAAAAATACATTCAATGGAAATGAAACTATTTTTTACCGAATCAATTTAGAAACAGATCAAGTTAAAAATCGTTTGGCTAATATGAATACCCGAGAAATTCGAATGCCGCTGACTTTAGGATTTGAATCCGTTTTAATGAACGAAATAAAATTAAGATCTTCCATCAAACAAATTGTTGGCGTTTTCCAGAGCGAAGATTTTGCCGCTGGTCCAAATACCACTTCTGCTGCAATGGGGTTAGGTTTCAAATTTAAAAATTTAACTTTGGACGGGACATTACAGGGCCTGATCGGATCCACGGCGAATCAGCAGCTTAACGCCAATCAATTTCTGACGGAGACTAGCTTAACCTACTGGTTTTAAGAATCGCTTATCGCGAAAATCGGAATTCAGAATATCCCAAAGCCTACCTCAGTGCCGCCCTTGGCAGATTAAAAATTGCATTATTCAAAGTTTCCTTAATCAAAATATCAAGTGTTTTTAAATATTTACGGTATCTTTGACTATTTTAGCTATATTAGCTAATATACCTGATGTTGAATGCTTACACGAGTTGTTTAAGGAGATTTGGATGATCAAGATGAACGCGACAAAAGCAAAGAATGAATTTGGATTGTTAATCGATGAGGCTCGTAATCAGCCTGTGAGTATCGAAAAGAACGGTCGTGCCGTAGCAGTCGTTTTGTCGATTGCGGAATACGAACGTATGGTTGCGCTCGAAGACGCGTGGTGGGCGAAAAAAGCCGAAGAGATATCAGCAGAAGGATTCTTGGACCAAGGGGAAAGCGATAAGTTTCTTGCTGAAATGTTAAATGCTAAAGATTGAAATTTCAAAGCGAGCCGAAAAATTTATTCGAAAACTTCCAGCAAAGCAGAAAAGACAAATCATCACAAAAATTATGAGCCTTCGATTAAATTCGGAACCACATGATTCGATTCAACTTAAAGGTCATGATTTTTATCGCCGCACTGATATCGGTGAATATCGTATTATTTATTACGTTCGTGAATCAGTTGTCCTCATAATACTTCTCGTCGGCAAAAGAAATCACGATGAAGTTTATAAGCAGCTTAAGCGTATTTGAACTGAAAAACCTTATTTCTCTTTTTTACGATAATATCCACGAAGCGCACCAATTTGATTTTTCGTAAGTCCTTTTAAATAAGTTTGAAGAATCAAAAAGCTGTAAACTATTTCGGCTGAGATTTGACGAGCAGTCGGACTGTTTATGTAGAGAAGTAAGAGTACTAATCCAAATTCCGTAATTTCAACTTTGCGTTCGCTTCTTTCTTTGCCTTTGGGTCCAGCGAAATACGAAGCTTCGATTAAATGCTTTTCGAGTTCAAACTTTACATTGGGTCTGAGCTCTTTTTGACATTTCGAAATTGCCCGCAAAACTCTGCCATGTTGCAAATTAAATTTTTTTGCCAAAACGAGCGAATCTGTAACGGGCCCGAAAGGAGTATCCCGAATCCAGACATCACCCATTAAATATTTATAAACTAAGTTTTTCAATCGGGGTGGATTTTCATGCAATAACCAGTTTTTTTGCTCCATGCGGATATTCCCTTCGTCTCTAAGTGCTTGATTGCACTTATCATTTTGCTTAAGCCAAATTAGGCTTGAGCAAAATTGAAGACGCTGGGGCATCAAATCAAATGGTATTCAACTCTTTAGCGTTTCGAGTTACGGAGTACGGCATTTTATTTCTCTTTTTTAATCTCGTAATAATCCGGCATCACAAAATCAGGGGTATGTGGGTAGCGATAACTCTTATACGCTTTCAAATCGGGTTCTCCAATTTCAACGTAGATATCATCCCAGAGTTTTGCCAAAAGTAAGGCCGACCTTGCCATTTCTGTCACAATTAGATTTTCGAATACTTTTTTTCCCTCAACTGGAGGCTTTCTAATAGCGGCGGTTTTAATTTTCATGCCTTTTTCTTCTCGGAGAATTGATTTGGTTATAACCGGATCTAATTTGAAAATTTCTTTAACTTCATTGTTTGAGATCACGGCCAAAGCGCGCATTTTTTCGAGAACAGATTTTTCACGCATAAACTGATTTAATTTTTTTGTGCTATCGATTTTTTTGGCTTTCGCTACGATTTTGCTAGATAAATCTTCCTCGAAAAAAGAGACGCTAAGATCTTCGTAATAAGCATGGATCCCGCCGTGACCGAAATCGTAGCCATCGTAATCGGCGTTGGTATGCAGCGGTTGGCCGTTGTCGCCAACGAAGTGACCCATGAGTCCCATATTTGTTAGCATGGAGTAAAGGTGCTTGTTGTAGGGAAGTTCTGAATCTTGTTCTTGTTTGGAATTAGCCGGGGCGGTTAGATCTTTTAATTTTTTGCCGTCGGCGATGGACATCTCGAACAGTTGATTGGCTCTCCACCAGTTCGATCCCATTTCGTGCGGAAGTGAAATAATTTTAAGGCCTTTTTGATATTGGCTTTCAGAGCCTTGATATTTTTCAATCAAGGCTTTCATATCCAGTGGTAGATTCTTAAGGGGAATTCCCAAAACGTCAGATTCGACAAAATGAGTTGGGGCGCCTTCTTTATTTTGTTCAGGTGTCAGGCTTCGCCAGTACGTATCCGGGATGTTGCACAAATGCCCCAGCATGTTCGTTTTGTTTCGTAAGAAATCTTTCAGTGTTTTATCTTTTACCAGAAAAACCGCGGATTGACAGATGGTATCGTGACCGCGCCCCCCCCAAGCCAAGATTTTCTGAGTAGTGAAGAGCGATATCGAGAATAAAACTGATGCAAAAAAATATTTCATCTTGTAACTTCCTGAATATGAATAAGAGCGTGCAAGATAACCCTACGCAAATGAAAATCGTAGGTCACATTAAATCCTGTTACCCGGATAAATTTGGTGTTCCTCGTCAATCGGGGATCGTGAACAGTGTGCAATCGGAATTAGTCATTTCTCCAGAATGGCAACCTGAACAGGCGTTGCAGGGATTAGTGGGCTATTCGCACATGTGGATTATCTTTATATTTCATAAAAACACGAGCGCGCGTTATCACGCGAAAGTTCACCCACCGCGTTTAGGCGGGGATTCGATCGGCGTGTTTGCCACGCGCTCTCCGCATCGGCCCAACCCCATCGGATTATCCTTGGTTGCAATCAAAGAGATCCGTTCCGATCGCATTATTTTTTCCGGCGGAGACTTGATTGAAGGAACCCCGGTTCTTGATATAAAACCCTATTTACCTCAGTTTGAAAGTCAGCCACAGGCATCTGGCGGTTGGTCGTTGAATACGGATAAAGAAATCCGTGTAGATTTTTCTGAAACGGCCGAGCCTAAAATGGCTGACTGGATCAAAATCAAAAATGATCCGCAGCTTAAGCAGGCCGTCATAGAAATAATTCAGCAGGATCCGCGTCCTCTCGCATATAAAGGTTATGAGGAAACTGAATCTCCCTATCGGAATGAACATGCCTTCAGACTCTATGATGCTGATATTCATTTTAAATTTTTGTCAGAAAATCATGCACTGGTGATTGATATTATTTTCTAGGTTTGTTAGTTTGAGGCCGCACATGGGGGACGTCACTATGAATCAAGTACGTAAAGTTAACACGATCAGTTTAGCCCACTACACTCAAGGCACGACTGAACAAAAACAGAAATTCATCGAAGATCTTTACCAAGGATTAAAAGAATACGGATTTATTATTCTGAAAGATCACGCCGTAGATCCTGAATTATTAAAACAAGCTTATCAAGTTTTAGAAAAAATTTATCACTTACCGGATGCTAAAAAGCGAACTTATATTTCTGAAAAGGGTGGCGGACAACGTGGTTACACGGCTTTTGGCACCGAACACGCCAAAGGGGCCGAGGTTAAAGATCTTAAAGAATTCTGGCATGTGGGCCGTGAAGTACCAGATGAACACGCCTTTGCTAAATATTACCCAAAAAATATTTACCCCACTGATGTGGCGCCTGAATTCGAAATCATTTTTGAAAAATTATATGCGCAACTGCAAGAGGCCGGCATCCAAATGATGGAAGCCTTGACCTTCCCGCTCGAAGTCGAAAGAAATTTCTTTAAAAACATGGTGCAAGAGGGAAATTCGATTCTAAGACTTCTTCATTACCCACCGATCCCCGACGGAGTTGATCCCCGCTGCGTGCGCGCGGCAGCTCACGAAGATATTAATTTTATTACGTTGCTGCCGGCGGCCACTCAATCAGGGCTTCAATTAAAAGATCGTGACGGCTCTTGGTTAGATGTCGAAAGTGATTTTGGGACACTGATTGTTGATGTCGGAGACATGTTAGCGCGCTTGACCAATGATGTGCTTCCCTCTACCACGCATCGTGTGATTAATCCGCAAGATGGAACAAATGCGTCTCGTTACTCGATGCCATTTTTCATGCATCCTCATCCTGAATCAAATTTAAGTTGTTTAGCCTCTTGCCGTGGGGTCGGCGCAAAGTATCCAGATATTACGGCTCACGAATTTTTGATGCAGCGACTGCGCGAAATCGGTCTCACGAAATAAAGTGTTAATATAAATGCGAAAAGAATTTCTAGCGCTCTTTGTCGGCACAATTTTTTTGATGGCTGTGCTGTATTGGAATGACCACAATAAAAGCGTCGACAAAATTAAACCGGTCGCCGCCTCGGCGCGGATTCAGCCCGAATCAGTCTCGAGCAATCCCCAAAATAATTTTCCCAACCAAATAACCTCGGCCGATTCCTCCACTACAGCATCTGTAGTGCCGGTGACTGAGGTCGAAAATCATAAACAATTTGCCGCTCATTTGAAAACGTTGAGTCAGTGCCTTCAAATTAAAAATAATGTGGACTACGATCAAGTCGATCCCACTTTTGATAATCTCATTGTTAGTTTGAAACCGGCTATGGGAGACGTCACTGTTTTTACCGATGACTGGGCCCAGACGGATTTACAATACAGCGACGGAACCCTGAAACGCCTTCGCGTCGAAGTAGGATATGATGATCCCGGTAATCCTTCAAAATATTTACAAGTGTATAAATTAAATGAACAGAATATTCCTGAAATAGAAAATTTAGACCCACAGCAAACCACGAATCCTTCTGACGAATACGTCGAATCCATGAAAACTGGTGCTAATATTTTACTTCATGAAAAAGGTGGTCGCGCCTATTTCCCCGGAGGGGAAGAGATGATCGTCATCGAGCGCAACGGTAAATTAGAATCATTCACCATGACCAAAAATAACAAGACAATCAGCTGCAACACCATGACATCAGCCGCTTCAAACTGCCAATGTTTCTAAATGACAACAAATTGTCTTGATTTGAATTAAGCCGATAAAGCTAAGTTTGTTGCTACAATAACTAATAATACGAGTGATAAAGAAACGTTTAATTTATTCATATGGCCCCCTTTGGATAAGACGGTTATACATAACTTGAACCTTAGTTTCGCCTGTTATAATTCTGACAGGTAGAAAGTACAAACGGTGGGAAAAAAGCCGTCTCAAATCAACTCAGAGGATCTTGTAGGCGTCAACGGACCAAGCCGTAACGAGACCAGAACTGGTTTAGTTGTATTCAAATAAATCGAGTCAATCAATTACAATACATCTTCGAAAAAAGCGCCAAACTTCATATCCGGGCTTCGAAGTTGAATTTCTAAAATCCACAAATCTGGAATAAGCTTTTGTTCAAAACTGCGAAGATTACCTTTATAAAACACATGATGGGGAAAATCTCCGATGCGGTGACCGTTAGCCCCTTCATCGACCATATCCCAACCACGTTTTTTCGCCTGCAGTTCAGCAAAGTGGTATAATTCAGGGCCGGAAAGGCCAAACTCTAAAAATTGCGCTTTGGTTAATTTAAAGATTTCTTCGCCGTCATTAATAATTTGAGAAAAAGAGGGGTTATCTTTTCCTAAAATAAAAGTTTTCCCGATGTCTGTTTCATAGCCGTTGATGATCGGGGCCACGTCTAAAAAGAAAATATCATTTTCTTTTAAGCGGTAATCTTCATCGGAAATCTCAGAAAATGATTTAATCGAATTTGGACCAAAGCGAAGCTTCGGCGCGTGCCAATTTTTTTCTACATCGAAATCTTTCAAAAGATTCGCATAAACTTCACGACCTTCTTTTTCATTCATGCCAGGAAGTATTTTACGACGTAAAGCGTTCAGAACTTCCCAACCTTTCTGTTGGGCTCGATTAAAATCGGTTTGATTATAATGGACGCCTACGCCTTGGGGATTAAGATCATTCATCGTTTAAACAAACCGAGTTAAGGCTTCCTGCAATAAAATGATTTGCTCTTTGGATTCGGCCAACAATATCCGGTCCGCAGCCACGACATCTTCGTCGGCGTTTTGAATAAACTTTTCATTCGATAATTTATTCGATAATACGGTGGAATCTTTTGTGAGCTTTTCAATCGTTTTTTGAATACGGCTGACTTCTTCATTAAAATCCACCAAGCCCTCAAGCGCAATGATCACTTTAACTTTGTGACCTTCTACCGTTACCTGGGATACCGCACATTTATTCAAATCACCTTCATCGCCGATTTCAATCATTTCCGTGCGAGCTAAAATCGCCATCGCCGTTTGATTAGTTTTTAAAATAGCGATCGTTTTTTGGTCTAGCGTAGCTAATCTTAACTTCAATTTAACGGCCGGGCTGATCCGATTTTCTCCGCGAATATTTCGTGTAGCTGAAATGATTTCTTTGATTAGATCAATTTCAGTTTCAATTTGTTTGTCACCAAAAGCTAAGAAAGCTTTGTCAGTGATCACGGTGGGATAAACATCAATGATACAGGCCTCGTTTTTAATCGGTAATTTTGAATAAATTTCTTCGGTGATGAACGGACAGAACGGATGAAGTAATCTTACGATGCGATTAAGAACTTGCGCCATCACCAGCTGAGTGGCTTCTTTTTCTTTTTGATTCGATCCATTTATAATCGGTTTGGTGAACTCAATGTACCAATCACAGAACTGGTTCCAAATAAATTGATACAAAGCCGTAGCGGCTTCAGAAAATTTTTCTGCTTCCAATGCATTATTTACTTTGGTTTCAACATCACCGAGTTTTGCAATAATCCATTTATCAAACATGCTCATATGATCTTTATTTGGTAAAGCGCCAACTCCTTCAGCAGGAACTTTAAAATCTGCCAAATTTGACAATGTAAAGCGAGCCGCGTTCCAAATTTTATTCATAAAATTACGGTAACTTTCTAGGCGCTGTTCACTGAATTTAAGATCTTTACCGCTGTAAAGATGCGCCAAAAAACTAAAACGTAAAGCATCAGCTCCGTGTTTTTCAATCATATCAATAGGATCAATGGAATTTCCCAAAGACTTTGACATTTTACGACCTTGGCTGTCTCGTACCAATCCGTGAATGTAGACCGTGCGAAAAGGAACATCTTTTTTAAACTCAAGTCCCATCAAAATCATGCGCGCTACCCAGAAAAATATAATATCGTGGCCGGTGACTAAATAACTGGTGGGATAAAACGATGTTTGCGTCTGAACTGAATGAGGATCGGTAACATTTGGCCAACCCATCGTGGAAAAAGGCCATAAAGCCGAACTAAACCACGTATCCAGCACGTCGCTTTCTTGGTGAATTTTAAAACTTTGACAATGTTCACACTGAGTTGGATCTACCTCGGCCACGGTGTATTTTTCGCAAACTTCGCAAAGCCAAGCCGGAATTCGGTGCCCCCACCAGAGTTGGCGTGAAATACACCAGTCTTCAATAATATTCATCCAGTGCAGATAAACTTTCGACCACGACTCAGGTTCAAAGCGAATGGTGCCGGATTCAACCACGCGCTTAGCGGGGCCAGCCATTTCGCTCATTTTCATGAACCACTGTTCAGATAAAAATGGCTCAACCACGGCGCCACTGCGCGAACAGTGACCGACAGAATGAACTAAAGGTTCTTCTTTAATTAATAAACCCAAAGCTTTTAAATCTTCACAAACTTTTTTACGCGCATCAATTACACTGAGTCCTTGGTAGGGTCCCGCATTTTCATTGAGTTCAGTTTTTTTATTTAAAATACTAATCAATTCCAGATTGTGAGTTTTACCGATTTTGTAATCGTTAAAATCATGAGCCGGAGTAACTTTCAATACTCCGGAACCAAATGTCATATCCACATATTCATCCGCAATAATTTTAATCTGCCGACCAATTAAAGGGATCGTAACCGTTTTTCCAATTAATTTATTGTAGCGTTCATCTTTGGGATTCACACACAAAGCAGCATCACCTAACATCGTTTCCGGACGCGATGTAGCCACGGTTAGAAATTCAGAAGTTCCATCAATAGGATAATTAATATGATATAAAGCACCTTTGACCTGTTTGTGTTCCACTTCCAGATCTGAAATGGCCGTTTCTAAAGGCCCACTCCAGTTAATTAATCTTTGACCACGGTAAATAGAATTTTTTTTATAAAGACTAACGAAAACTTTACGAACCGCTTTTGAAACCCCGTCATCTAAAGTGAATGTGGCTCGGTCCCAGTCACAACTATCACCGAGCCGGCGCATTTGACGATAAATGCGGTCGCCGTATTCATGTTTCCATTCCCAAACTTTTTCGACGAATTTTTCTCGACCTAAAGTGTGGCGCGTGGTTGTCGTGCCGGTTCCGGCGCTTTGTTTTTTTAATTCTTTTTCCACCACGGATTGTGTGGCGATACCTGCGTGATCAGTTCCCGGTAACCACATGGCATTAAAGCCGCTCATGCGTTTCCAACGGATCAGCAAATCTTGAATGGTGTGATCCAAAGCATGACCAATGTGTAAAAACCCGGTGACGTTCGGCGGCGGTAAAATAATTGAAAAAGGTGGTTTATGCGACTGATCCTGAGCTTTGAAGTAGCCGGCCTTTTCCCACCAATCATAAATGGCAGATTCCACAGTTTGGGGATTGTAGCGATCGTCTAAAGTATTTTTTTCCATGCGGAAAATATATCAAAATTCAGCAGGATTACGAAGCGGTTTTTTCATGAGAGGCGGGGAGCTGCGCATAATATTTCACAACAACAAAAACATTCAGGATCAAAAGGAGGCTTCCTATCCAGAAAGGCGCCGAAAGAGATATCGCGCCAAATAAAAGAGTGCCAAAGGCCGGACCAATGACTCGACCAAGTGCCGATAAACTTTGCGTCGTGCCTAGTGTAACACCTTGTTGATCGGCGTGCGTGATCAATGAAACACTTCCTAGAATTGACGGGTTGGTGAAGGCGCTACCGACCGAGATACAAGTCATAGCTATACCCATGATCCAAATTGAATTTGCAACCGCGATAATCCCAAAACCCAACGCCATCCCAATCAGACCGGCACGAATGATAGATTTTTCGCCAAACTTCGGGATCAACTTTCGAACAAGATACCCTTGAGTAAACACAATACAAATACCTACATAGGCGAAACCAAAGCTAGCTTCGGCAAGGCCCCAGCCGAACTTATCTTTCATGAATAAAACGAGAGTCGATTCCATCATGGCCATGCTCAAAGTTGACACGGCGAAAATCAACATCAATGGCCCTAGTACCGGTTTTCTAAACATTTCGATGATATTGTGTAACTGTTTTCGTGTATCCTTTTCGTCCGCGGTTATTTTTCTTTCCTTACTTTCGACTAAGAAAAAATAAGCGAAAATAAAAGTCAGGAAACACAAAGCCGCTACCGGGTAAGCCGAAAACGTAAGAATGAATCCTTGATCATTACTATATTTTTTCGCCAAAAGCGTGAGTCCTCCGCCGATAGCGGGTCCAAATAAAAATCCTAAGCCGAAGGCGGCTCCGATGATGGCCATCCCTTTGGTGCGATTTTCGCGAGAGGTAATATCAGAAACATAGGCGGACGCGGTTGAAATCGATGCGCCAAAAAATCCCGTGAAAATGCGAGCAACAAAAAGCATTTTGAGTGACTGTGACTGCGCTAAGATCAGGTAAGAAATGCCTTCGCCTAATAAACAATAAATGAGAATCGGACGACGACCATATTTATCACTGAGTTTTCCCCAAAAAGGCGAAAATAAAAACTGCATTAAAGAAAACACCGACATCAGAAGTCCGACTTGGAAAGGAGTTGCACCGTAATGCGTACTCAAAATCGGAAGCACAGGAATGATCATCCCAAAACCAAGAAGGTAGATGAAAACTGTAATAAAAATGACAACAGTTGGTTTTTTCAAGACTTAGGTCCTCTGCTCAGGTTCATGAAACTTGTATAGACTAAAAAAGCTATGAAAATACTTTTATTCACCGTTGCGATCCATCTTGTTTTGAATGTTTTTTTAGGTTTAGCCCAACCTGCTTTTGCCTATGATTCTTACCAGTCTTTTCGGGCACGGCCAATCAGTTTAAATGTTAATTTTGAGTATTTCAAAACAGACGCGAATTATAATGCTGATGGAGGCAAAGCCAATTTACTTCCCGGTCATAGTCTTCAAAATATGAGTTTAAATCCCAGCGCCCGCTGGCAGTTCGGATCCAGCCTTGCATTCTTAGGCGGCTTTAATTACGGAAACACTGAATCAATTGACGGTAGTTTTTCTCGGAAAAGCGGTTTAATTAACAGAATAGATCTGGGAGCCGAATATCTGTTTCTGAGTGACGTATGGATGAAGCTTTTTACTCGGATTTCTTATGGTTATGCATTAGAAAAAATTGATTTTGCAGGCGACACGGTTTTGACTTCAAACGGGGCCTCTGAAATTCGTCCCGAAATTATTTTGAATCTGGATTTTGAAGACGGTCTTTACACTTTTCTCAAAGGCGGATTTAATATTCGCGGAGAAGGGTTGTCGACGCTTGCCACCTACGGAGCGGGGGCCGAACTCCGGTTTTCACGTTTCGGTTTCGGAGCTTCGGTTTTAGGACAACTAACGGTGAAAGAAGATGAAAATTCTCAGCGCTCCAGTTACCGCGATAATTTAAATAACCGTGTTGATGCTGGAAGCAAAATTTTTAATGCGATCAATCCCAATTCCCACGGGATAGAACTCAATTTAAATTTTTTGTTGAGTCGTCAATCTCAAATTAAAATTTACAGTGGATCTACTTTGCTGGGGTCAAATGCTGCCGCCGGAGTTTACATTGGAACCAACTTCAATTGGGTTTTTGATTTTATGCCGTCTATTAGTGCTCCGAGTAAAAAAGCCCCGGTTCGACGTGAAGCACCTGAAATATTATTTAAAGAAAAAACAGATGACGGTGTTAATCAAGATTATTTTAAACCGGTGACGCCTCTGGCGCCAGAATACATTCAGCAGATTGAAGGCTCTCAAAAAAATTTACAGAAAACCACCGAACCTGATCCAGACGAAATGATTCAAACCAAAAAAGTACCGACCAAAACAAAGGGCTATAAAATTAAATTAAGAAAAGCGAAAAAAAAATCATGAGTTCCATCATTCAACTTCGCCAAGAAATTGAAAAATTGCACGAGGAATTACTGCATTTGATTTTAAAACGTAAAAATCTTGTCAGTCAGATTTGGGAAATTAAAAAAACCAACAGGCGCGATATGATCGATTTGGACCGCGAGAAGGCCTTGATAGACCAATTCGATCAAACCCCAGAGCTTCAAAACGACCCCGCCCTTAAGAATTTCTACCATAATGTTGTAAAAAATATCATCGCCGAGAATAAGAAATACGCCCGGAAAGCTTAACACTACTCAAGCTTCATCTTTCCAGGTAAAAGTTCTCCATATGAATTCCAAAAACTTCGAACTTTTATTACCGGTCGGACACAAAGAAATGGCCTTGGCCGCGATTCACAACGGAGCTGATGCGATCTTCGTTGGTTTTCCCGGATTCAATGCGCGGGGGCGCAGTTACGATCATGAATTATCAGAACTGCAAGAAATTATCGAAACCTGCCATCTGTACGGGGTGAAGGTCAATTTAGCTTTCAACATCGTTATTTTTGAAACTGAATTAAATCTAGTCGTCGAAGCCATTAAAAAAGTTCTACCATTAAAACCAGATGCTTTGATCGTGCAAGATTTAGGTTTGGTGCACTTAATTCGACAAATCGCCCCGGATCAAGTTATTCACGGATCGACGCAAATGACCGTGACTAACGATTTAGCTATCGAATTTTTGTCTGATTTAAATATCAAGCGCTTCGTTCTGGGTCGTGAAAATTCGTTGTCCGAAATTAAATTAATAAAAAAATCTACCGAAAAAGAATTAGAAGTTTTTGTTCACGGTGCACTTTGTGTTTCTTATTCCGGACAATGTTTTACCTCAGAGTCCATTGGCGGAAGATCGGCTAACCGCGGTCAGTGTGCTCAGAGTTGTCGATTCAGTTACGATTTGATCGTCGACGGCAAAAAAATAAATACGGTTGATCGTGATTACTTGGTGTCTCCGCAGGATCTTTGCGGGATAGCCGAAATTCCTGAACTGATGGAAATCGGAGTCAATAGTTTCAAAGTTGAAGGCCGCTTAAAATCACCTGAGTATGTGGCCTCAGTAGCAAGTTCGTACAAACAGGTCATGAACAAAACTTTGAATCATGAAAAATACACTGAGAATGAAATCGATCAGTTGAAACACAAAATGGCCGTGAATTACTCGCGGGGATTTTTCCCGGGATGGTTGCACGGAGTGAATCATCAACAGCTGGTTGATGGAACTTTCAGTTCACACCGTGGCTCTCGAATCGGAAAGATTATCGAAGTCCGAAATGGCGCCATCGTGATCAAAACTGAAACCGAACTGAATCTGCAAAACGGGGACGGATTACTTTTTGCGAAATCAGACGCTGAAAAAGGAAGTTTTATTTTCTCCGTTATCAAAACGGCAAATAAAACTTACGAAGTTGGATTAGATAATACTTTACGTTTGGATCAAACTTTTGTGAATGCCGAAGTTTATTTGAATCACGATAAAGAACAAAAAAAAGAAATTCAGAAATCTTTGAATGATAAAAATTATCTTAAGCGTATTCCAGTCAGCTTTGGTGTAATTATTGAAATCGGTCAACCGTTGAAAGTGACGCTAACCGACGGGAAACATCAGATAGCTGTGCAATCTGAATCCAATATTGATCACGCGAAAACTAAGGGAGTTACCGAAGAAATAATATCCGATGAATTGAAAGCCTTAACTGGATCTGCTTTCAGCTTAAAAGAAATAAAATTTCAATGGCTCACAAATGATCCCGCCTTTATTTCAAACAAAGACGTCAAACAACTTCGGCAGAAGGCCTGCGAACAGCTGTCTCAGCTTCGACAGCAATCGCGGGTTGATCATATTGAGACAAATCTTGATTTCAATTATCAATTAAAATCACCAAATCCAAAAATGATCGCCGAATCAAAAAAAACAATGTTGGTCGTTTTACTACGGGAAAAATCCCAAGTGATGTCTTTGATCGAAGCTCTCAACAAGAAAGAAATTGAATCCACTTCATTAGATTCAGTCGTTCTCGATTTCGAATTTGGTCGAGATTACCAGGACTCTATCGATGGACTGAAAAAAAGTAACATCAAGGTCGGAATCGCCACGACACGAATTTTAAAACCACAAGAATATCAAAATTTAAAAAATATAAAAAACCTGAATCCAGATTTCATTTTAGTCCGTAATTTAGGAGCGCTTCACTATTTCAAAACGGTTAATCCCTTTGATCAAGATATTCGCGGAGATTTTAGTCTCAATATCACCAATCATTTTTCCGCTGAATATTTACTTAATAAAGGATTGTCGTCAGCTTGTGTTTCCTATGATCTGAATTCAGATCAACTCAACTTACTTTTACAAAATAGCGACGCCCAAAAATTAGAAGTCACCGTTCACCAGGCCATGCCCAGTTTTCACATGGAGCATTGCGTATTCGCCGCCTTTTTAAGTCAGGGATCCAGTTTCAAGGACTGCGGTAAACCTTGCGAGAAACACAAAGTTCAGTTGAAAGACCAATTTGGTAATCATCATTGGATTAAGCCGGATCATGAATGTCGAAACACCATGTACAATGCAAAACCTCAAACAGCCCTGCCTTATTTAGCTGAATGGCAAAAGCATCACATTGGCCTGATCCGCTACGAGGCCTTGTATGAACAGGGTGCCGAGCTGATCAAAAAGATTTCTGCTTACCTGAATGTGCTGGACGGAAAAAAAACGATTGAAGAAGCCCGCATGAGTTTAGAAACCATGGAAAGCTACGGGCTCTCTTCAGGGAGTCTGGCCAAACAGCAAGAATACCAATCTCGGAAAAAATCCGTCGACGGAGCAAAACTTTAGTCTAGTAAACTTTGTGATTGTGCGCTTTGATCTAGAGACTGAGGCAAAACTTTCCTATACTTAAGGAAGGTCTCGCTTGAGTTCACGGAGGAACGAAAGATGAAGTATTTTCCAAAAGAAATCGCAGCTAAAATATTTGATCGTAAAATGATGGGTTATGACCCGGAACAAGTCGAAGACTATTTGGTGGCTATCGCCGCACAAATGGAAGCTTTGCTGCAAGAAAATACCTACATCAAATCCACTTTACGAGAAAAAGAAATAGATTTGATCCAGTACAAAGACCGCGAACAATTACTTCAGCAAACCATGACTCACGCTTCGCAAACCACCGAAAAAATGAAACAAGATGCGGCCCGCGATGGAGTACTGATCGTGGAAGAAGCGCACCAAAAAGCCGAAATGATTATTGGAGAAGCGAAAGCATCGCTCAAAAAAATGTATCAAGAAATATCAGAATTAAAAAAATCAAAAATGCAATTCGAAGCCAATTTGAAAGCCATGGCGCAAGCCCATTTATCTTTGTTAGATCAAGGCGAAACTTTCATGCCCAAGATGCGTATTCCAAATTTAGATTTGGAATAGTTTAACGGGAAACTGGATCTGGAAGTTCTGACGCATCAACTTCTGGCATCGCCCAAGAAAAATCCCGCACCGATAAATCCACCAGAAGAGCTTTTAAATTGCGTTGCAATTTATTCAACTGCGCCAGCGGGTTTAAGGAAGATTTCGGTAATGCTAATTTTTTAGAAATAGTTTCAAGACGATTAATATGAAAAATTAATAGCGACTGCGTCATCAATGGATCATTCAAGTCAGGAATGGGACTGAAACCTTGTTTTTTAAGTTCTTCATTCATGAGCTTGATCAAGTCTGCGTATTTCACCTGAGCGTTCGTTCGCAGTTCACTCGAATGCAGCATAAATGGAATTTTCATCATATCCTGGAAATAAGGCTTAAGAAGTTTACAATCGTAATTTTGTTGAAGTAGCGTGTAGGCTTGGCGCATTTTGAACTTTTCAGCAGCGACCAGATCAGGATTAGCTCCGGGCTTTTTCCCCTGCATATAATCATTCAACATTGCAAATCCTTGTTTCACTTCTTCGAACATCGATGCGTCACACGCTCTCATCGGTGCACTATTTTTCTTAGAACGACGAGAACTTGCATAATTTTTTCCACTTGAAACTGTGAGTCCGCACCCCAGCGGGAGTGAATTTATTTCGTTTATGAATTCAAGGATTTCTGTTTCGTTCTGCACCTTTTTCAGAACATCACGACCGGCTAATCCCTTCTGTAGGATCTGGCTGCTGAGCGGAGAACATCCCAGAGGTGCCGGCGTATCAAAGCCGATGACCGTGACCGATTGGTTGGTCAGGTAATTCCAAGCTCCCTTATCTTTAGTCGTGTAAGAGTAACATCCCATTAGTAAAAGATGTTCAATCTTATCAAGTGATCCAGGAAACTCGCGTTGGAGCGAAAAGAGGAAGTTTTTGTCGAAATTACCATAGGCGCCGCCGTAATATTCATATTCGGAATCATTGGCATGGTGGCCCGAAATGATCAGCGTGTTAACTTTTAGGCCTTGTTGATGATGCAGGGCTATTGCTTTTTTATATTCTTCATAGGTCCATAAATCGGGCTTATTATTTTGAACTATGCTGTCTAGTTCCAACAAACGATCATAATTTTTTCTTTGTTGAGCCGGCGATAATTTTTGAATCCGCGCGACTTCGGCTTCCGCCTCTTTTCGGGTTTTTATTTTTAATTCATCAGCCACAGGCAGACGAATTACCTTTTCATTTTTTTTACGAGCTTCCTTAAGTATCGTTTGGTATTCCGCTTCGCTATGATTGAGATCGATAAATAAAATATCGGCCCGAGATTGCGGGACGGAGAATAACATCAAGAATAAGATAGAAAAAATGTAGCGAAGCATAGGTGATATATCGGAAAAAATGGGTCTTTGTGTGACGGGACTTTGGTCTATTTAACTACACCAATATAAATATAGGCGATACCAAAACTAACGGTGGAGAAACTGACAGCGGAAAAACAATTTGTATTTCGCATCATATTTAGAAAATTTTCCTTCGACGGGA
>JACMMZ010000182.1 GCA_014378775.1 Pseudobdellovibrionaceae bacterium | reverse complement strand
TTTTTCTCTCAAATTTTTTGGATGGGTCAAATTCATTCGTTCTAGTTCCAAAGTGAAACCACCTGGGTTTTTGACTGGACTAAATAATTTCAAAAGTAAACCAAGAGTCGATTTCATTTTGGCTGCTTTTAATTTTTCTAAAGCCAAAGCCAGTTTTTCTTCCACGGGCGTGAAATCACTTCCAAAAGGAAATGGATTAAATTCATTTTTGAAATCGGATTTTTGACTTAAAATTTTTAATTTTTCTAAAGTATTATTTTGATACATCAGCGGGATTTGATAATCTTTAGAAATTTTATTTTTCGATTGGGCTTTTTTTAAAAGCTCGTTTTGGAATTGAGAATCAGTAATATTCAGTAATGCTTTGACGCAGTCCTCATCCGTTTTTCCTTTTATATCGGCGATGCCGTATTCGGTGATGACGATATCACGGAGGTGACGGGGAATAGTGAAATGACCTGTTTCATTGATGATATTTGAGATTCGTTTATTTTTATTTTCCGCTCGAAGGCTTCGTAACATAAGGATGGAGCGAGCGCCTTTGAGTTCGTGAGCCATCGACACAAAGTTATACTGTCCACCAACTCCACTGACAACGGTTGCGCTTCTTAAGGTTTCACTGGCGGCGTCGCCTAATAAACTGACCTGCATGGTGGTATTAAAAAATCGCGCGTGTACGCGCTGATGTCGAAGTCGTGTTTCGTTTGGGTCATAAAGATCATTCACTTTTGAGATGCGAGTCATTCTTAACCCCGCGCGATCCTCAGACTTAAGCTCACGAAGCCATTGGTAAAAATCTTTTGATCCGAGAAAAAAAGAGCCGTGTACAAAAGTTTTATTTCCGGTGACTTCGTCCACCACGCGGCGTTTTAAAATTCCAGCCCGGTGCAAATGCATAAAACTATCGGTTAACATTTCGGTTAATCCGTAAAGACCTTGCGTAAATATTTCGGAGTGGATTTCTTTTTGATCAAGATTAAGCGCAACGATTCGATTCTTATAAGATAAATTATTTTTTTCGCGGATGATTAATGCATGAACAATGGCATCCGACAAAAACCCGATGCCAATTTGCACCGTTCCGCCGTCTTTAACAAAAAGACTAGCGTAGAATCCAATAAAGTGATCTTCCACTGACATCGGCAGCCGGGGCAGGGCAAAAAGCTGATGATGAGTTTTCGGAGTATCTAAAATAGCCGCGAAAAAATCCGGGCCGACTTCGGCTTCACCATCTAAAAAAGGCAGGTCAGAGTGAACCACACCAATAATCATGATTTTTTTACCAGCCTGTTTGTAAAGATCCACCACATCTAAAGTTAAATCCGGATTGCAACTTAAACTGTACCGCGCACCTTGGGGTGTTTCTTTTTTAGCAATCAGCTGCACCAAAACTTGAATGCCGCTATTTAAAATGTTTTCCGCCACGTGCGTGTAGTTCACGCTTTGATAATTTCTTTGCAAGTGATTAGATTTCAAGGCTGTTCCGGCTTGAAAATAAAATTCATGCACCTGAATATTTTTTGGTAAACGATCTTTTTGCGCCGCTTGATAATATTTTAATACCGGATAATTTTCGCCCCAATGCCGATTTTTAAACGGTGTAAAAAACCGGGCGGCTAAATCTTCGGTGACTTCTGGCGGGGCTAACGATAG
>JACMMZ010000181.1 GCA_014378775.1 Pseudobdellovibrionaceae bacterium | reverse complement strand
TTTTTCTCTCAAATTTTTTGGATGGGTCAAATTCATTCGTTCTAGTTCCAAAGTGAAACCACCTGGGTTTTTGACTGGACTAAATAATTTCAAAAGTAAACCAAGAGTCGATTTCATTTTGGCTGCTTTTAATTTTTCTAACGCCAAAACTAATTTTTCTTCCACGGGCGTGAAATCACTTCCAAAAGGAAATGGATTAAATTCATTTTTGAAATTTGACCCACGGCTCAACTGATACAATTTCTTAAGATCATTATTTCGATGGATGAATGGGATCTGATAGTCTTTGGAAACTTTATTATTTTTTTGGGCACTTTTTAAAAGTTCATTTTGAAACTCAGAATCAGTGATATTTAAAATAGCTTTCACACAATCTTCATCGGTTTTTCCGCGTAAGTTTGCTATGCCGTATTCGGTGATAATGATGTCTCGCAAATGACGGGGAATAGTGAAATGACCAGTTCCGCTGATAATATTTGAAACGCGTTTGTTTCCTGTATCTATTCGAACGCTCCGTAACATAAGGATTGAGCGGGCCCCTTTTAATTCGTGCGCCATCGACACGAAGTTATACTGCCCTCCGACGCCACTGATAACTTTTCCATTATTCAAAGTTTCGCTGGCCGCATCCCCTAAAAGACTGACTTGCATGGTGGTGTTAAAAAATCGAGCATGCACCCTTTGAAGCCGAAGTCTTGTTTCAGAGGGGTCATGTAGATCATTCACTTTCGAAACCCGGGTCATCCTTAAGCCTGAACGATCGTTAGGCTTAAGTTCACGCAGCCATTGGTAAAAATCTTTTGACCCGATGAAAAAAGACCCGTGAACAAAAGTTTTATTTCCGGTGACTTCGTCCACCACGTGCCGTTTTAAAATTCCAACTCGGTGCAAATGCATGAAACTATCGGTTAACATTTCGGTTAATCCATAAAGGCCTTGCGTGAAAGTATTGTGATGAATTTCTTTTTGATCAATTTGGAATGTGGCTAATCGATTTGTATAAGATAAATTATTTTTTTCGCGAATGATCAGCGCGTGAACGATAGCATCCGACAAAGACCCGATACCGATTTGCACCGTACCGCCGTCCTTAACAAAAAGACTGGCGTAGAATCCAATAAAATGATCTTCCACCGACATCGGCAGCCGGGGCAGGGCAAAAAGCTGATGATCAGTTTTCGGAGTATCTAAAATGGCCGCGAAAAAATCCGGGCCGATCTCGGCTTCACCATCTAAAAAAGGCAGATCAGGGTGAACCACACCAATAATCATGATTTTTTTACCAGCCTGTTTGTAAAGATCCACCACATCTAAAGTCAGATCCGGATTGCAACTTAAACTGTACCGCGCACCTTGGGGTGTTTCTTTCTTTGCGATGAGTTGCACTAAAACTTGAATATCGCTATTTAATATATTTTCGGCTACGTGCGTGTAGTTCACGCTTTGATAATTTCTTTGCAAGTGATTTGATTTCAACGCCGTGCCGGCTTGAAAATAAAATTCATGTACCTGAATATTTTCTGGTAAAAGATCTTTTTGCGCCGCTTGATAATATTTTAATACGGGATAATTTTCACCCCAATGCCGATTTTTAAACGGTGTAAAAAACCGCGCCGCTAAATCTTCGGTGACTTCTGGCGGGGCTAAAGATAGAGCGGTAAAAATCGAAAGGCTGTGGTCTGGATTTTTTTCGACATGATCGTAGATGGCGTTGAGTAAATCATTGGGTTTACCCAGGCCTAGGGGGGCTGCGAGTTTATTTTTCGGGCCAAGGGATTTGAAAATAAAATCGACGGTGGTGTTGAGATCGGTGGTGTTCATGATTTAAAGCTTAGCCTCACGCTTTAAATCTCTCAACACGGTAAGTGCATTTATGAAGAAAGTCGTGGTTTACGAGAATCTGGGGACAATTTGGCGAAAATCCATGTTCTATTAAAGAAAATCTGCTATTCTGGTATTACAAATCTTAAAAAGGAGACTTTATGGCTAAAAGTGCAGACAAGCAAAAAGAGGGCAAAGGAAAACCAAAGTTAACGACAAAAGAAAAACAAGAAAAGAAAAAAGAAAAAGCTAAAGGTAAGAATTAGTATTCTTTTTAATTTGAACGCTATCGGCAAATATCTGAAACAGATTTTGCCGTTCCGAAATAAATACAGCATCTTCACCGATGGCAGTCATAAAGAAAAATGGGGCTCTTGGGCCTTTGTTGTCGTTCAAAAACACAAAATAGTTTTTGAGTCATCAGGCCGGGTTCGAAACACCAACAGTCACCGCATGGAATTTCAAGCCGCCATTGAAGCTTTGAAATATCTTAAAAAAGGCTCCCGGGCTCATTTTTATTGCGACTCCAAAGTCCTCATTGATTGCTTCAAGCCTCCTCAAACACGACCCCATATCAGTGCAGACCAGCTTCGTACGATCGATGCTCTGTTGATCAATCGGGATGTTTCCTGGAAATGGGTCAAAGCTCATTCCGGCGTAAGCTACAATGAACGCTGTGACGAGCTTTGCCGGAAGGCTCGTGAAAGCTAAGTATTGACTTAAAAAAGCCGAAACTTTAATCTGTCGCGATGTTCATTATCTCAGTTATCACTGTGTGTCTTTTGTTAAATGCCATTTTGTCCTGTGTGGAAATGGCCTTCGTCACGGTTTCAAAACCACACTTACGAAAACTTTCTAATGAAGGCGACAAGCAAGCCCGAAAAGTTTTAGTGTTACGGTCAAATCCCGAGCGCGTGCTTTCGGTTTTACAAATCGGAATTACCTTGGTCGGAGCTATTTCAGCCGCCGTCGGAGGCGCCGGAGCGGAAGAATCGTTAAGTCCCTTTTTTATGGATTTTTTTAACATATCCAAAAAAGCTTCGGTCACCTTATCAATCGTTGCGGTGGTTATTCCCTTAACTTATTTATCAGTCGTCATCGGTGAATTAGTTCCCAAAACTTTAGCCTTACGATTTCCCATGCGATTTGCCAAATTTGGAAGTTATTTTTTATTTGCCATGGACCGTTTTTTCGCGCCGGTGGTCTTCATTTTAGAAATTTCCACCAAATTGATCATTTTACCCTTTGTTAAAAAAATGGGAACCGAATCCGTGGCTGAACAGTCTTCATCTATTGATATCGATGATCTACAGGATTCAAATAAGCAATTCGTGTTTAATCTGATTGGGATGGATAAGCGCAAAGTAAAAGATATTTTAGTACCGTGGTCGGCGGTCACAAAGATTGCAGCCTCTGCCCATTACACCGAAGTTTTAGATCTGATTCGATCGACTCGTTACACGCGATTTCCCGTGATCAATGAAGATGAATTATTAGTCGGAATTTTACACGCTAAAGATTTTAATTCAGAAGCCGAAGTTTCACGCTTAAGCTGGAATGAACTGATTCGTCCAGCCATTTATATCAGTTCGGAAGAGCCAATCTTGAATGCCTTAAAAGCCATGCAAAGTAAAAAAAGCCACATCGCCGCCGTGAAAAATAAAACTGATGTTCTAGGGATCGTGACTTTAGAAGATATCTTTGAAGAAGTGATTGGCGATATTTACGATGATGATGATAATCCGCAGTATTTATTATCGTCGAATTCTAAAATTCGAACCATGAATTTACGTATTAAGTAGTGAAGCTTAAGATCTCAAGAATTCTTCATGCGGGATATATTTTCCAATCAGAAAAAACAAAAATTGCTTTCGATCCCATTTTTGAAAATCCCTTCAGTAAAAATTGTTATGCTTATCCTGAGGTCCAATTTGATCTGGCGCAGATCACGCAGTTAAAATTAGATGCTGTTTTTATTTCTCATTATCACGATGATCATTGTTCGCTGGAAAGTTTAATTCATCTCGATCTCGCGACCCCAATTTATATGTACTGTTTGTTTGATGAGATGTTCGATCTAATTAAAAAATTAGGTTTTGTTAATGTGCAAACTCTCTTGCTCAATCATCCCATTCAAATCGGGGATATCAAAGTGACTCCGCGCCGAGCTCTCGATCATGATGTCGATTGTCTGTTTCAAATTCAATCCGCGGGCTTAAATATTCTCAACGTGGTCGATTCCTGGATCGATGACGATACATTCGAAGAATTGATGGCCGAGGCACCCTGGGACATGGTGCTGTGGCCCTTTCAAACCTTACAAGAGATCGAAGTTATCGCGCCCTTCAAAGTGTCAGAGCCTCATGAGGGCTTACCTCATGAATGGATCACGCAGTTGAAAAAATTAAATCCGCGCTACGTTGTGCCGAGTTCTTGTCAGTTCAAATTTGAAAGCTGGTCTTGGTACAATCAAGTGTACTTTCCGATCAGCTACAGAAAATTTAAACAGGAAATCGAATCTGTTCTGCCACAAGGTCAAGTCATCCGATTAAATCCATCGGTTTCGATCGAGTTGGATACGACGTCTTTAATGGCCTCTGCGCCTTTAGATTGGGTGAAGCCCAGCGGTGACCAAGATGTGGATTATGAATTTCATCCTGATAGAAAAATTCCATCAACTTCCGACATTGCCCAAAAATTTCCGGCTTTAAATTCAGCTCAAAATCAAATTATTTTGGATTACTGTGTTTCTGGGCTTTTAGATCGGTTCAAATCGCTAGATCCACCCCAAGATGATTTTTTTCATCACGACTGGAATTGGAAACTTATTATTTTCGATCACGCCGGGAAATGGCAAAATTTTTATTACAGTCTTAACGGAAATACGATTGAACTTTTGAATAATGAACCGGCAAAAATCTCATGGGCCACCGAAGTTCCACTTTTTAAATTCTATGCAGGTTTAATCGAAGGTGAATCATTAACTTCGATGTATGTGCGGATTGAAACTCAGCTTGAAGCTGACATCATGGAAGATCCATTAATTCGTTGTTTATTTAACGGAAATTTCGCTGGCTATCAAAAAGCCCAGCTGAATAAAATTAAATCTGTGCGATGACCGTGGTGATCACTTTGTCGCCCTGGGATTTGTATTCTTTGCGTGGTTTAAAGCAATCACTCAATGCTTGAAACTGGCTAGCCTTAGTTAAATCGAATAATTTCCACGCCATTTTATTTTTCGCGCCAGATGTTTGATACCCCCGTAATGCTTCATTTCCCGAGGCAGTTTTCCCGTAGCAATATGGTTCAACCGTACGCGGGATATTGTCATAATCAAACTGAATGAGCGTTTTATTTTGAATAGCATTTGATATTTCTTGATTCATTTTTAAGATCCTGTGGGGTTGAAATAAACTGAGAGTGTATTCATAACTGATTGTATTTTCAACGGTTTTATCATTACGCCCAAAGGTTCAAGCATGTTTTGATCCATGTGCCGATCGCTATCTCCTGTCATCACCACAACCGGGATATTTTTCAAACGATCAATTTTACTCTGTTCAATCCGAAACTGATAACCATCCATAACGGGCATCTGGGCATCAAGCATAATCAAATCGGGCAAAATTGACAGCTCTTTTAATAAGAGTAGCGCCTCACTTCCGTTCGAGGCACGATGAACATTGTAGCCGTGAGACGTAAAAATAAGTTCTAAAAGATTTTGACTATCTAAAGAATCATCCACGATTAGAATCAGTTTTTTTTGCAAAGTTTGCATAGATCGGCACAGTACCAGTTTTTTTTCTAAAATGCACCGCCAATTGTTAAGAGGTAAATTTATATGCTATATCAATTTTTAGAAGCAAACCGTGCCGAAGTTCTGGAATTAACGGAAGATAAAAGTCTTAAGCTGGCAGGATCACTACCGTCGTCTGAGCAGCTTCGAAAAGGGTTACCTCTGTTTTACGAACAGCTTATTTCATACCTTAAAAACACAAATACACGCTTGGCCGAAGAAAAAATCGTGATTGAAGCCGCGGGCCATGGGAAAGAATTACTCAGACTTAATTACACACTCTCGCACGTGGTTCACTCTTACGGGGCCATGTGCCAGTCCGTGACCGAACTTTGCCAAAGAAAAAAAGCCGATATTTCTGCGCAAGAATTCAATGATCTTAATCTTTGTTTAGATATTGCGATCGCCTCTGCCGTGTCCGAATTTCAATACCGCAGTGTCCAGGCCACCGAGGACCGCGAAGTTCAACACCTCGGTTTTTTAGCGCATGAACTCAGAAACGCTTTATCCAGTGCCACCATCGCGCACGAAATGATTCAACAGGGAATTGTGGGAAATAAAGGAAGCACCTCGCGGGTTTTAGGTGAAAATTTAACTCGCATGAGACACTTGATCGATCGCTCTTTATCCGAAGTTCGTATGCGGGCTGATCCCGAAGTTAACATTGATAAATTTCAGCTCAATGTTCTGGTTGATCAAATTTTGTTAACCGCGCAAAGCGAAGCCAATTCAAAACAACAAACGTTGAATAACGAAGTCAAAGCGGATATTGAACTTGAAACGGACCGCCAACTTTTATTATCCATCATTGCCAATTTACTGCAAAATGCTTTGAAGTATTCAAAAATCGGTGGACTGATCGTCGTCAGATCAGGAGTCGCGGGCGCTAATATCGTTATCGAAATTGAAGATCAGTGCGGCGGGATTCAGCCTGAAGTGGTAAAAAATATTTTTAAGCCGTTTGTTTCAGGCGGATATAATCAGGGTGGATTAGGACTGGGATTAACCATCGTGCAAAGAGCCGTGGGTTTACTCGGTGGTAAAATGACCGTACGAAATAACGCTGGCTATGGGTGCGCTTTTTTAGTGGAAATTCCAAAAAAGCTTACGCCAAAACCTTTGAACCGAGCCGTCGAAGGTGAAGATTCTTCACGCCCGCACGGAGAGCGATCGTAAGACCTAGGTCTCAAAGTTAGTCCAGACGCTTTACATCAATTTTTGACTCGCAGATAATAAGGTATGGCCTTGAAATCTGTTAAAGCTGAAGAGCTTTCAAATTTAAGTGATGATGAAATATTAAAACTTCGTTTTAAAGACATTGCCTTATCGTTTTCGGGAACCGAAATCGAAGATTACGTGAATCAACTTTATTTTGAATTAGATGCCAAAGGCCTCACTTATCGTCCCCATGTTTTTTTAGGTGATGAGTGGTTTAGCCCCGAAGGCATGAATGCCATTTCCATCCCATTTTACTTAGCCAGCATCCGACTTAAAAATTTAGAAAAGACTTTGATGTTAGAAGCCGAAGGCAGTGATCATGATTGGTTCATGAAATTACTTCGTCATGAAGCCGGACATTGTTTTGATCACTGTTATAAATTTTCGAAACGAAAAACGTGGAAGAAAGTTTTTGGTTCCCCTGACGTTGATTATAATCCGGATACCTACCGTCCGCATCCTTACAGCAAAAGTTTCGTCAAACATTTAGATCGTTGGTATGCCCAGGCTCACCCGGATGAAGACTTTGCCGAGACTTTTGCGGTGCTTTTAGATCCTGATTGTAATTGGAAAAAAATATACAGTAAATGGCCGGTAGCCCTTGCTAAACTTGAGTACGTAGAAAGTTTGGTTAAAGAGAGCGCCAAACTTAAAAATACGGCAGAAAAAGGGCGCCTGCCAAGTGCTGTCGCCAATTTATCGACCACATTAGCCAAATATTATCTGAAAAAGAAAAATGAAAATGCCGATGAATATCCAGATTTCTACGATCACGATTTGAAAAAAATTTTCAACGGAGAGATCACGCTATCCAAGCGCGAATTCTCGGCCGAACAGTTTATGAATCGAAATAAAAAAGCTATCGTATCTACGGTGGCCTGGGCCACCAGCGAAAGAAAATTTACTATTGATGGATTAGTTAAGCGTTTGGCTGAAAGATCAGCTCAGCTTGAATTGCGATTAGGAAAATCAGAACTTCAAACCACGATGGAAGTGGCCAGTTTCTTAACTAGTCTGGTGAAAAATTATTTATTTACCGGAAAATTTAAACGAGAGGCGTAGATGAAGTCGTTAAAAGTGATGCTTTTGTTCGATCTGTCGATCAATTTGAATCCACAAGAGTATTCTGCTTACTGGGCCACACATGATTGGAAAACAGAGCGCGATGTGCGAAATTCCCTGATTAAACAAGGTCACGAAGTTATCCCCTTAGGAATTCACGATGATATCGATCCCTTTCTTAAAATTGTGAAAGAGCAAAAACCAGATCTTGTTTTTAATATGAGCGAAGCTTTCAGCGGAAAAAGAGATTTTGAACCTAATTTAACAGCTTTGATGGAATTAGTCGGAGTTCCGTTTACCGGTGCGGGTCCGATGAGTCTACAGTTGTGTAAAGACAAGGGACTTACGAAAAGTATTTTGGGTTATCATGAAATCAGCACGCCTCAGTTTTTAGTCGCCAAAAAATCTCGTCCTTTTCCTTTAAGCGCCTTAAGAAAATTTCCTTTCCCTGCATTTATTAAACCGTTGCAATTAGAATCCTCTGAAGGAATCGCGCAAACATCTTATGCCGCCACCGAAAAAGAGGCCTTGGCCCGGGTTAAATTTATTCATGATAAATTAGGGGTAGATGCTATCGTTGAAGAATTCATCGACGGACGGGAAGTTTACGTCAGCATTTTAGGTAATGAAAAACTCAGCGTTTTTCCACCGCGTGAATTATTTTTTAAACAAGTTCCTGAAAATGAACCTAAATTTGCCACTTACAAAAGTAAATGGGACCATGCTTACCGTAAAAAGTGGGGCATTGATTCCGGTTGGGTAGATGTTTTGCCTGAAGCCACCGAGAAAAAATTGAACGACGTGTGTAAGAAAATTTATAGATTGCTAAACATTCAGGGATTTGGGCGGATAGATTTGCGCCTTCGGGGTGAAGAAATCTATTTTATCGAAGCTAATCCCAATCCATCCATTGCCAAAAAAGAAGATTATGCTCTTTCCGCACACAAAGGCGGGGTCGATTACGACGAGCTTATTGCCAAAATTGTTTCGCTATCCTTAAGTGCCTGAAGCAGGCTACACTTAAAGCGCGTGGATCAAGAGGAAATACATTATCTTAATACAACTTTTACTGTCGTTCGTAAGCGCCAGCGACGGACTTTGAGTGTTAAACTTAGTCCGCACCAGCCCCCAAAAATATTGACCAATTTTAAAATCAGCCAAAAAGTCATGCTTAATTTTCTTATCTCTAAACATTATTGGATTGAAAAAAATCTGATTAAAATAAAACAGATCCAAAGTCAGGAACATCATCCCCAATTTAAAGAGGGTGAATTATTTCCGGTGTTGGGTGAAATGAAATATTTCACTTTTCGCGAATCAGAAATCAAAAAAATTAAACTTGTCACTGAAGATGGGTTTATTTCATGCTACACGCCGCCCGGTTGGTTGCCGGATGAGAAAAAACTGCGAACAGCGCTGCTTCAATTCTATAAAAAGGAAGCATCAAATTATCTGTTAGAGCGCGGAAAAATTTTGTCAGCTGAATTAAAATTTTATCCATCACAAATTAAAATCCAAACGGCGAAATCGCGGTGGGGGAGTTGTAATTCCCGTGGAGTTATTAATTTAAATTGGAAATTGATTTTATTTTCTCCAGTTTTAATTGATTACGTGATTATCCACGAATTATGTCATCTTAAACACATGAATCACTCGCAAGATTTTTGGAACTTAGTTAAAAGCCATTGTGCTTACACCGCTGATGCACAAGCCTACTTTAAATTCGAAGGCCTGCGCCTTTCGGCCTTTCTTTAATTAAAAGTGAAAATCTTTTTTACACAATTTCAAATTCAAGCTTTAAATCTAGTCTAGTTTTCTTTTTACAAATCAGATAAAGATCTTAATCTTTATCCAGGACTCCGAAGGATGCCTTATGAGGCTATCAACCTCGGGAGACCACATGAAATTAGTATTTTTATTATCAAGCTTATTTTTTACCACCAGTGCTTTTGCAAAATTGAATTTTAACAGTGATTATCCACTGTATTTATCCGATCAGTCGCGCTACACCCACGCCCAGGTCGAAGCCGCCTTGGATCAAGCGTTCTCGTACCAAAAGCCGGTTGTTTTATTTGTTCACGGACGGGGTAATGAGCCCGAGAAAAGTTTGAACGGGGGCACCTATGTCGAAGGAAATGCCGTTCACAAAATAGAGCAACAGTATGGAGTCAAAGTTGTCATGTTTAATTGGGATTCGTCGGCTTTTCTTTACGATCGAAATAAACCCTTAAGAAAAATGCCGGCCGCCGCGGCTTCACTCAAAAAAGTCTTAACCAAAGTGAATGCTTATATGAAAGCCAACAAAAATAAAAAAATCACCTTACTCGCTCACAGCATGGGATCGATCGTTATACAGAAATACGTTCAAACCTACGGCTGGGAATTCAAAGATCAAATTTTTGCAAGCGTATTATTCACCAGTCCCGATGCGGATAATAAAAATCATGCTTTATGGTTAGACCAGGTTGCTCAATCAGAAAAAGTCTATCTAACAATTAATAAAGACGACAACATCTTAAAAAAATCCAATGATGCTCGAGAGCGAAATGTATCAGCTTTGGGATTAAATCCCATCAAACCTTTCTCTCACAAGCTGACGTATTTAGATTTAACGAAAATGGGTACAGCCCCGGGTGCAGCCACGGGAGCTCACGAAGTTTTTAATAAACTTAATATGAAAGATCAAAAAAATGTCTGTGAAATATTTGAGGCCCTATTGACATCAGGATCTCCAAATTTAAGTGCCTCGACGTTCACAACAAACATATCCGGCTATTTCAATTTCCAATTCAAACGAGACGACAACGCTCCTTGCTTTAAATAAGGCAAATAAGGTACGCCGTACCATATCCGGTGATATATTCGACTTCACCGGGCTTTTATTTTAGACTGACAATCTATGAGCACAATTCAAATTCAAGCTCAGGGCTTGATCAAATCATTCGGTGAATTTAAAGCCGTCAACGAAGTGAATCTAACGCTTCATCAAGGTGAATGCTTTGGCTTACTCGGTCCTAATGGCGCCGGAAAATCAACTTTTATTAGTATGACCTACGGAAGCGTATTAAGATCAGGCGGAGATCTTAAAGTTTTTGGATATGATCCGCAAACTCACAGTCGTGAAATCAAAAAACGCTTGGGCGTAGTGACGCAAGATAATGCCCTGGATGAAGGTTTAACCGTTATCGAGAACATGATGATCTACGCAGCTTTTCTTGGAGTTCCAAAAGCGGATCGCAAAAAACAAGTTGAAAAACTTCTCGAGTACATGAATATCGCACACAAAAAAGACTCATTGATTCAA